>CAZLNA010000232.1:0-4342 GCA_964560485.1 uncultured Desulfobacula sp.
GGATAATGGGGCGGTCGCTTCTGGTCCTTAAATGCTCCTTGAGGCCGTCACCGGATTTGAATTTTACCTGTTCCGGGTTGATATCATGCCCTTTGGCAGACCGGATCCAGCCGTTTCTGGAAAGAATGATCGTGACCGGCTCGATATCCATGACATCGGTAATGGAAAATTTTTCAGCGTCCTTTCTGGCCTTGATCGGAGAGCGCCGTTTATCCCCGTATGTTTTTGCATCACTGCGGATTTCATCCTTGATAAAGGATTTAAATGCATCTTCATTGTTGAGAATATGATTGAGCTCTTTTTGTTTTTCTTCCAGCGTCTCTTTTTCGATCCGTATTTTTTCTTCTTCCAGCCGTGCCAGCTGCCTGAGCCGGATATCAAGGATGGCTTTTGCCTGGATCTGCGTCAGGCTGTATTTTTTTATCAGCTCTTTTTCCGGGTGATCCGACTCTCTGATGATCTTTATAATATCATCAAGATTCAGGTAGGCTATCATAAGGCCTTCAAGAATGTGGAGCCGGTTGACTATTTTTTCAAGCTGGTATTTGAGTTTCTTTTTAACGGTATCCGCTCTGAACCTTAGCCATTCCGTCAGTATTTCAAGCAGGTTTTTGACCTTGGGCTTCCCATTGATGCCAATGACATTCATGTTGAGTGAATAGGATTTTTCAAGGTCGGTGGTGGCAAAGAGGTGATCGGTCAGCGAGGTCAGATCGACCCGGTTGGACTTGGGAATGATGACAAGCCGTGTGGGGTCTTCGTGATCGGATTCATCCCTGATATCACTGACCATTGGCAGTTTTTTGGCTGAAATCTGCTGGTTCACCTGCTCAAGGATTTTTTCAGTGGATGCATGATGGGGCAGGGCGGAAAAAACAATCTCACCGTCTTCAATGGTATATCTGGCCCTCATCTTGATCCGCCCTTTACCTGACCGGTAGGCGGCCCTGATCTCATCCGGCGGGGTGATAATCTCAGCATCCGTGGGAAAATCAGGCCCTTTGATAAATTTAAGCACCTCATCGATCCCGGCATCTTCGTCGTCAATGAGATGAATGAGGGCTTTTGCCACTTCTCTGAGGTTATGGGGTAAGATACTGGTGGCCATGCCGACTGCAATCCCTGTAGACCCGTTGAGCAGAAGGTTGGGCAGGCGCGCGGGCAGAAGTTCGGGTTCCTCAAGGGTGCCGTCAAAATTCGGGGCCCATGTCACTGTCCCCTGATCCAGTTCCTGCAAAAAGAGCTGGGCATATCTGGAAAGTCGCGATTCAGTATACCGCATGGCAGCAAAGGATTTGGGATCATTCGGATCACCCCAGTTTCCCTGACCGTCCACAAGGGGATAGCGCATGGAGAACGGCTGTGCCAGCAGCACCATGGCTTCATAGCATGCTGTGTCCCCGTGTGGGTGAAACTTGCCAAGGACGTCTCCGACAGTTCGTGCGGATTTTTTGTATTTCGCAGTGGCTGAAAGACCGAGCTGACTCATGGAATATATGATTCTTCTCTGCACCGGTTTCAAACCGTCTCCGATATGGGGCAGGGCACGGTCCAAAATTACGTACATGGAATAATTCAAATAGGCTTTCTGGGCAAAATCCTGGAATAATATCTGTTCGTGATCCTGCCCGTTAGATGCAGCCAGTTGATTCATATGGCAATCTCTCTCATATCTCCGTTGGTTTCTATCCAATCCTTGCGGTCTTTGGCCCGTTTTTTCCCAAGCAGCATATCCATGGTCTCGAGCGCGTTCGGATATTCGTCTGTATCACCATTGCCAAAGGAAAGCTGGACCAGTCTTCTTGAATCCGGTGATATGGTGGTCTCCTTGAGCTGGGACGGGTTCATTTCACCCAGGCCCTTAAAACGCTGGATATTGATCTTGGACTGTTTCCTGCGCCGGTTGAGCCGCTTGATGATGCTTTCCTTTTCAGCTTCGTCGAGCGCATAAAACACTTCCTTGGCAAAATCTATCCTGAACAGCGGTGGCATGGCGATATAGACGTGTCCATTTCTGACAAGGCCTGGAAAATGCCTTAAAAACAGTGCACATAAAAGGGTGGCAATGTGGAGGCCGTCTGAATCGGCATCAGCAAGCACACAGATTTTATTGTATCGAAGCGAAGATAAATCATCAGATCCCGGCGTCACGCCAAGCACTTTTGAAATATCCCTGATTTCCTTTGATTCAAGGATAGCTGACGAGCTGATATCCCAGGTGTTAAGGATTTTTCCCCTCAGCGGCATGATGGCCTGGAATCTTCTGTCCCTGGCCTGTTTTGCAGAGCCGCCTGCAGAATCGCCTTCCACAAAAAAGATTTCTCTTCTGCCCTGGTCGTCACTGGAACAGTCTGACAGTTTGGCCGGGAGCACAACAGAGGCATTCGATTTTTTAGTGGGTACTTTTTTGGATTTCCGGATTCTGTTTTTTGCGTTTTCAATGGCAAATCTGGCAAGCTGTTCACCTGCCTCTGTATGAGAATTCAGCCATAGACTGAAGGCATCCCTGACCTGGATGTTCACAAGATTGGCACAATGCCTTGATGAAAGACGGTTTTTGGTCTGTCCGGAAAACTGTGCCTCAGACAACTTGACAGATAAAATATAGGCGACCTGGTTCCATATATCTTCAGGTGCCAGGTAAATCCCCTTGTTGAGAAGATTCCTGAATTTACAGAACTCCCGGACTGATTCGAGCATTCCGGACCTGAATCCGTTCACGTGGGTCCCGCCCAGACGGGTGGGAATCAGGTTGACATAGCTTTCTTCCGGGTTGCTGCCCGGCTCTGCAGTCCAGTTGACAGCCCAGACCACCTGAAAATCATCACCTGAAAACTCTCCGGTAAACGCTTTTTCAAATACGCAGGTCCGGTTTTTAAGGTTTTCATTCAGATAATCATCCAGGCCGTGGTCATAATGCCAGGTCAGTGCTTCACCCGAGGCCTCATCCAGAAAAGCGGTGGTGAGCCCCTGGCAGAGGATTGCCTTGGACTTCAATGCTGCGTGAAGTGCATTTTTACTGAAGCGGCTGCTGTCAAAATAGGTGGGGTTGGGATGGAAGTGAACCCGGGTGCCGGATCGTTTTTTAGCTGTCTTGCCAGTTATATGCAGATCCTGGGTTTTTACGCCGTTTTCAAAACCGATTTCATATTTTTGTCCGTCACGCTCAATCATGATATCGAGTTTATCTGAAAGAGCATTGACAACAGAGACACCCACACCGTGCAGACCGCCGGAATAGGAATAGTCTTTATTGGAAAATTTTGCACCGGCATGAAGTCTGGACATGATGAGTTCTACGCCGGAAACCTTTTCCTTTGGATGGATATCCACAGGCATCCCTCTGCCGTTATCTGACACCATAAGGGATCCGTCTTCTTTCAAGACGACCTCGATCCTGTCGGCATGACCGGCTATGGCTTCATCCACCGAATTATCGATCACCTCAAATGCCAGATGGTCCGGACTTGTGGTATCCGTGTACATTCCGGGACGCCGTTTGACCGGATCCAGGCCTTTTAAAACTTCGATGGATTCTGCGTTGTATGCAGTGTCTTGAGATTTATTGTTCTGATCAGGTTCAAATAATTTCATAAATGATATTGTTGTGATATAAGAATTATTAACCGGTAATCTGTTATTAAACACTCCCCTATAGCACTTTTATGACTAAAAGTAAAAACATCGGAAAAGAGCCGTTACCAGCAGAATCTGAGACTGGATTTGATCCTGCCGTATTTGAATCCATGTGGGACTCGCTCGAAGAGGAGCAGAAAGCAGATTTTATTCAAACCCATAAGGATGCACCGGTCGAAGATTATATTCTTGCGGTTCTGGCCGGTATAAACTCTTATCATTTCAGTGTTCGCAACCGTGCCAGAGAAGGGCTTGTGATCATCCAGGACAAAATCGGGCAGCAGATGGGTCAGCCCATGGAATCCCGGGATTTCAGGCAGGGGCTCAAAGCATGTGAATCCGTCTGTGCCAGGATATATCTTCAGGTCCATGCCAGGATGCCTGTCACAGATCTGAGCTTTTTTTTTAAAACCCTGCTTGAGTTTGAGGGCAAGGGATCTTTTTTTGCTTTTAAAATGCTCTACAAGGGGCTGATTTCTGTTTCAGCAATGCTTAAGATCATCGGAACGGTTTCTGAGGCAAGCCAGCTCGCTTTTGTTGACCAGTATCTTCAGGCCAGTCCGTCTGTCCGGCTCATGTTCGGCCCTGCATTCAGAAAAATCCTTCAGGCCATCAAAGAGAGACACGCGGTTCTTGCGTTTTATGTCTATCTCTTTGACAGTCAGAGAGAGGCCGATCCGTTTTTACACAATATCGATCCCTTACT
>CAZLNA010000233.1:0-4337 GCA_964560485.1 uncultured Desulfobacula sp.
TCTCATTGTCTTGACCCGCTCTACTTTTCTCACTGACTAATTTTCAAAGATCAAATCTCCCCTTGAGGAGAACTTTACGACAATATATGAATTTTAATTTTTTGTCAAACGATTTTTAAAAAAAATCACACTTATTCAGATTTTAGAATCAGACCGGCAGGCAGTTTCTCACCAAACTGAATGTTCTTTTCTTTGGACGCCATTTTAACGGTATCTTTTACCATGGCAGCATAGGAAGGTTCGGCCTTTCTTTTTTCCAGCCACGCCAGCACTTCTTCTCTGCAGTCATCATCAATATCCCGGACCCTGTCACTGGTTTTCCGGGCCATTTGTGCCAGCATATTTTCAGCAGGGTCGGATTTTGACCAGGACGGCTGAATCAACCGGTGAATCCAGCGCGTAATTTCTTTTGGCGGGATCACGCGGTCAACCGAACCGTACAACAGTTCCCGGCTTCCAAGGCGGGTGATGGTCCAGAGCAGGGTGTCCTGTTTTTTGCCCGGCTTTAACTGCGGTATCAGGGACTTGCCCAGTGCGATCTTGTCTTTGACCAGGAGACGCTCCATGTTGCCTGCCACCATCCAGAGTTCCCCGAGTTCCTGTGGAGAAAGGGTTGTTTTTGCATGCTTGCTTTTAATCAATAAAGAAGAAATGTCCTGAAATACCTGACGCTGCTGACCGGCCTTCAGGCCGGCAGATATCCTGCGATTGAAGATCCACCATTCCAGACGGTTCTGGGTCGTCTTGGCAAAGCTCAGGCCTACCAGATATACCCGCCACAGTTTTTTCATCCGGGCTTCATCAAAGGCGTCCCCAAACCCCGGTCGCATGCAGTATCCGGTCAGGTTCAGCCACCTCACCTCATGACTGGCAGAGTTCGAACGGGAATCAGCCAGTTCAATCAGCGTATCAGCCAGTCCTCTTAAAAGGGAAAGCGGCCAGTTTGCCTTTTTCTGACCGACAATGGTTTCAATCTGTCTGGCCACACCGGAAAGTGCCGGGTTTTTACCGTCTTTATCCGTGAAAACCTTTTTTATAAGCGTGCAGGCCTGTGCAATCAATTCGTCGTCATAGACTTCGGCCTCATCTGTCTGCACCCCACTTAACGGGTCACGCAGCTGAAACTGAAGTTTCCACTTATGATCGCTGACCCCTGAGTGGCAATACATGGCAAGGGTCCCCATCTCTGTGTATTCAGCACCAATGGTGACCGGGATCGTCCGCTTTTCATCTTTTTTCCCAAACTTTATAATGGTCTGAAGCGGTGTCATGGCGGTCATGGACGGATCAATCTCCAGGACCTGACCGGCACGGTCCCCTGTCCGGTAGCTTGAACTGTAGACATTAAAGGTAACCGGCTCATTTGCCCGCACTTCATATGCGGTATGGGCAAGATCAATCACAGAGCCTTCGTCAAGTCCTCTTTCCACAAGGCAGACCGCTTGTGGTGCACTGGCATCCGTTACAGCCACTCCCAGATAATAGCTCATGGGACTTCCGCTGCCCACGCGAACCCCTTCTCCCTGCTTCACCAGACCATAATAGGAGGCGCCGATGCCCACTGCCAGTTCAGGGCTCTGATTTTCCAATATCTGCGGCGCTTCAGATGAAGAAAGGCTGAAATAATTTGCAACAGCGTCAATGATCCGCTGCTGGACCAGTGATGGAATGAGCGTGCCGCCGTTAAAAAGGATCCGGTCCGGGACCGGCTCTTTTGACAGGTGCGCCTTTACATCATCCCTGTGATTTTCAAGAAACCGGATGATATGCCGGGTGACAGCGCTTTCTTTTTCAAACGGCAGACCGAAATCTGCAATCTGCTTTTCCGTGTCCATGGTCTGGATTTCATCTGTGTTCACATCCGGGAAAAAGGTCTGGTTCAATATTGATTCCACATCTTCTAAGGTCAGATCCGCGGACAGGGTACCGGCGATCAGTGCACGCCCCTCCCCTTTTATGGTAATTCTGACAGACGCATCTTTTTGTTCAAGGATTCTTTCTTTGGCGTCTCTGCAGCGGTGCGCCAGGGTTTTCCATTTATCCGGGGTCAGGCTTTTCTGTGATTTGAATTTTGAGGCGACCTTTCTGGCCAGGGCAAGATCGATATTGTCACCGCCAAGTATGAGATGATCACCAACAGCGATTCTCTCGAACCGTGGCGATCCGCCATCAGACGATTTTAAACTGATCAGGCTGAAGTCCGTAGTCCCCCCGCCCACATCACAAACCAGGATCAAGTCGTCTGTTTTTACATGATCCTGCCAGTCTTCCTCATGGTTGATCAGCCAGGAATAAAATGCAGCCAGCGGTTCTTCAAGCAGGGTGACGGCAGAGCCGAATCCTGCCGTTTTCACCGCTTCCATGGTCAGTTCCCTGGCCTCTTCATTAAAGGATGCAGGCACCGTGATGACCACAAACTGATTTTCAAGAAAAAGATCCTCGTCCTTTACAAAATGATTCCAGGCATTTTTGATATGGAGCAGGTATTCAGATGTGGCAGCCACGGGCGATAATTTTTCAACCCCTTCAGACCCCCAGGGCAGAATCTTTGCCCTGCGGTCTGCCTGTGGGTTGCAGAGCCAGCTTTTGGCAGAGGACACCAGGCGGGACGGGATTTTAGAACCATGATCCCTTGCAAAGGTTCCGGCGAAAAGATCTTCGCGTTTTTTCCACGGGTGCCGGAGCACTTCTTTTGAGATATCATATTCACCAGGGATATATAAAAAGGACGGCAGGACCGGAATTTTGGTAAATTCCCCATGGCCGGTCAGCTGGGGGATATTGAAAACTTTCAGATACTGCTTTTTTTCAAGCCGGTTCCCCTTTTCAAGATCTTCTTTCAGATCTGCCAGGCTCACATAGGAAACAGCACAGTTTGTTGTGCCCAGGTCAATCCCGATGACAAATGGTTTGTTGGTCAGGTCCACGGTTCAGCCCTCTGCAGCCTTTATTGGATTTCCACTTCTGCCGGGGTGATAATACCTGAATCCTGGATATCTGACAGTTTTGGTATGTCCCGTTTGCCAGCCTTCCATCCCCTGTGATTCAACACACCTTTAAACGGCGGTTCTCCTGCCACATTCCCCACAAGCGTGATCGCGTCAATATCAAAGCCTTTTTCCACCTCGACCACATCCCCTTCTGTTTTGTCGATAACCGGTTTGGGGCTGATATACTTTTCAATGACTTTTTTGCAGTCTTCCTGGATACTCCTGACAGCAGCACCAATCTGGTCGTCATCATATTCATTAAGATCCTCGCTGAAAAAATCAAGAAGCCGGCCTTCTCTCTGACACAGGGACAAGACATGCAGGTAGATCCGTTGTTTTCTCTCTTGCTCAATTTTCTGATCAACGAAATCTTTTTTCTTCTCCCTGGACGGCGCACTCCGGGCGTCTTCCTGATCAGAAGATGCCGCGGCTCCAGAGAGTACAATCTTCAATATCAGCCATGTGCCCCAGCCCAGAAGCAGAACAGCCAAAACAGTTGCCGGCAGGATCAGTGTGAAAAACGCCTCCTGGGCCAGCTGCACCTGATGTGTCACCTGGTTCATGAGTTTCGACACCTCTTCCTGGGAACCGTCTGCCGGGAAAAAAGCCAGATAGTTTTCAATCCCGAAATACAACCCGGCACTGATGCCTGCCGCCGCGAAAACGGCCAGACCTGTTATAGTGTAAAACAATTTTTTTGAATATTTTTTATCTGCGTCCAAACCGTTTGTCTCCTCAAGCGTTTCTTCATAAAAAAACCATGCTGAACATGCCAGCATGGTTTCAAATAATAATACAACATTCACTTTTATCAAGCAAATGCTTTTAACGGGATGGGAACCAGGGCCAAGCCGCGCTATTTGGTCCTTTTACGCTCTTCCCTGACGGTTATTTTATTTTTGTTTGCCTTATAAATCTTCTGGCCGACTCCCTTGACCTTCATGATATCTTCAACATGTTCAAACGGATGTGCTTTTCTGAAATCGATGATTCTTTGAGCAAGTT
This sequence comes from uncultured Desulfobacula sp., assembly GCA_964560485.1. Lineage (GTDB taxonomy): Bacteria > Desulfobacterota > Desulfobacteria > Desulfobacterales > Desulfobacteraceae > Desulfobacula. The sequence continues at coordinate 3,996 of CAZLNA010000233.1, forward strand.
TTTCGCCTACATGTTTGAGTGTCACCAGTTCCTGCTGGCTTGCACTGTTGATATTGATCTTGCCTTCCTGAGCCATGACGGGCTGATTGACAATCACAAGCACCAGTCCGATCAAAAGCGAGACAGAAATAAGTTTGAGATGTCTCATGATATTCTCTCCTTGTTCGATAATTGAATTAAGGCCCTGATTCCCGAGCATCCGGCACTAGATGAAACATTGGAATGAAACTGGCAGCCATCCAGATACGTGCCGGATAGAAAAAAACTGGCTGCAAATTAAGAGGACTTTAATAAATTCTGACAAGGATTGCAATCAGGGAAAACCCTGAATTTTAATAAAAA
>CAZLNA010000234.1:0-4317 GCA_964560485.1 uncultured Desulfobacula sp.
TGGCCAGGGCAGCTGCTTTCTCCTGCGCATCCCTGGAAAACGCGATAACGTTTCCGGACACCGGATCAACCGCATTGATCAGCTGGAGGATACCAATGATTTCCTCTTCATGATTCTGCATGGGGATGACCACCATTGAGCGGCTCTGGTAATTTAATGCAGCATCAAACTTTTTAGTCCCGTCAAACTGGAACCGGTCGGTTTCATGAACGTTTTGAATATTTATGATTTCACCGGTATGAAATACGTAGGACGATACATTGGACAGGTTTTTGGTTCCATCAGACAGGTAAAGGGGGACACTGGGCAGGTCAATCCCTTTAGAAGAACGCCGGATATTCAGTGATTCATTATAAATCACATGGAAAACGAGGTTCTGGTTTTCCGGGTCCAACAGGTAAAGTGTGCCGCCGTCTGCCTGTGTAAAGCGCTTTGCAATGGATAAGATCATGTCAAGCAGGGTGCTGATGTCTTCACCAGTGCCAAGGGCTTTGCCGATAGCGGTCAGATCAGATATCTCCCGGGCCTGTTCTTCAAGGAAGGGACATAATTCGTCGAGGATGCGTTCGATGAGGATATTGATTCTCGGATTGTCAGAGTAGCTGTGATTGATCGGCATGGCTGTCCAGTCGTATGGGATAATCATATCATAATTAAACTTTTGTTAACAAAAATAATAAGATGAGACAAGAAAAAGAAAACCCGGGTGCCTGGTTTGATCTTCTTGCTATTTAAACCGGTTTATGGCATCTAGTAATCTTTAATTGATAACCACACACTGATCGAACCGATAAGACGCGCGATTAAAGGAGCACACGGAATGGAAGAGCGGTATGACCCCAAACAAGTCGAGCCGAAATGGCAGGCTTTCTGGAAAGAAAAACAATTATTCAAGGTCAATGAGGACCCATCCAAAGAAAAATATTATCTGCTTGAAATGTTTCCTTATCCTTCAGGCAAGATCCATATCGGTCATGTGCGAAACTATACCATAGGTGATGTGGTGGTCCGTTACAAACGGATGCAGGGCTTTAATGTGCTTCATCCAATGGGCTGGGATGCCTTTGGCATGCCTGCTGAAAACGCTGCCATTGACAACAATACCCATCCGGCCCGGTGGACCTATGAAAACATCTCTGCCATGCGTTCACAGCTTGAAAAAATGGGATTCTCCTATGACTGGGATCGTGAAATTGCCACCTGTCGTCCGGAATATTACCGCTGGGAACAGTGGTTGTTCCTTAAAATGCTTGAAAAAGGGATGGCCTACAGGAAAGAGTCCTATGTCAACTGGTGTGAAAAATGCCAGACCGTGCTCGCCAACGAACAGGTGGAACAGGGTAAATGCTGGCGCTGTGGTGAGGTCGTGCAGCAGAAAAAACTCTGGCAGTGGTTTTTCAGGATTACCGATTACGCCGAAGATCTGCTGGCCCACTGTGACCAACTGCCCGGATGGCCTGATAAAGTCACGGTAATGCAGAAAAACTGGATCGGCAAAAGCATCGGATCTGAATTGAAATTTCAGATAGACGGGCAGGAAGAGGATATCGTGGTCTTCACCACAAGACCGGATACGGTGTTTGGTGCCACATTCATGTGCCTGGCACCGGAACATCCGCTTGTGGAAACCCTTTCAAAGGGAAAGGATACCGAAGCAGCCGTCACTGATTTTGTCAAGAAAGTATCAAGCCAGGAACGGTCGGCAGAAGGCATTGAAAAATATGAAAAAGAAGGCGTGTTCACAGGCGCCTTCTGCATTAATCCGGCCACCGGCCAGAAAATACCGGTCTATACTGCCAATTTTGTTTTGATGGAATACGGTACTGGTGCCATCATGTCGGTTCCGGCCGGTGATCAGCGCGATTTTGATTTTGCCAGAAAATATGACCTTCCCATTGTCCCTGTGGTACAGCCGCCCGAAGAAGATACGCTGTCAGGAGACACCATGATCGAGGCCTATACCGGAGAGGGCGTGATGATCAATTCGGGTCAGTTTGACGGCATGCAGAGCAAAGAAGCCATTTCCGCCATGACAGACTGGCTTGAAGAGCAGGGAAGGGGCAAAAAGACGATCTCTTTCAGGCTCAGGGACTGGGGGATATCCAGACAACGGTACTGGGGGACCCCCATCCCCGTAATTCACTGCCCCGACTGCGGCGTGGTGCCGGTGCCTGAGTCTGATCTGCCCATAAAACTGCCTGAAGAAGCCAATCTGCTTGAAAAAGGCGGATCCCCGCTGCCCACGCTCGAATATTTTGCAAAGACGAAATGCCCGGCCTGCGACCGTGAAGATGCCCGCCGGGACACAGACACCATGGATACTTTTGTCGAGTCTTCCTGGTATTATCTTCGGTACTGCTCCCCGCGCTGTGATACAGCCATGTTCGATCCGGCAGCGGTCCGGTACTGGGCTCCGGTCGACCAGTATATCGGCGGGGTTGAGCATGCCGTGCTTCATCTTTTGTATTCCCGGTATTTCATGCGGGTACTCCATACACTTGGGATGGTCGATTTTAAAGAACCGTTCACCCGTCTTCTGACACAGGGCATGGTCTGCAAGGAAACCATGACCTGTCCTGAACACGGGTATCTTTACCCGGAAGAGGTGGTCAGGGACGATGACAATGGGTTTTCCTGCATTAAATGCGGCAGGCCGGTTGAGATCGGCCGTGTGATCAAAATGTCCAAATCAAAGAAAAATGTGGTAGATCCAAACGAGCTGCTTGAAAAATACGGTGCAGATGTGACCCGGCTGTTCTCACTGTTTGCAGCGCCGCCTGAGCGCGATCTTGAATGGAGCGAGGACGGCATCGAGGGAAGCAGCCGGTTTGTGAACCGTGTCTGGCGCCTTGTTACAGAAGGCATTCAGACACTCGGCCAGACTTCTGCCTATGACGGACCAGTTTCAAAGCTTTCTGCCGGACCAGCAGTTGATTTGTATATCAAAACCAACCAGACCATTAAAAAGGTGACCGAGGATATTGATAAAAATTTTCATTTTAATACCGCGATCTCCGCTGTCATGGAACTGGTTAACCTGCTTGGATCCACAGATTTGAAAACGACTGATAAAGAGGCGAAGCAGGTTATCCGGTTCAGTCTTGAAACCGTTGTCATGCTGCTTTCACCGATTCTGCCGCATTTTTGTGAAGAATTATTCGAGCAGATGGGGGGAAAAGGTTCTGTCCTTGAGCAGCCATGGCCCAAATGGCGTGAAGATTCACTTGAGTCCGGAGAATCTCTGGTGGTGGTTCAGGTGAACGGGAAACTGAGGGGCAAATTCAGCATACGCTCAGGCAGCAGCGAGGATCTGATCAAAGAGACTGCCCTGTCTGATGCCAAGGTTGCCAAACATATCGGCGATTCACCGGTTAAAAAGATCATTGTGATCCAGAAAAAACAAACCCTTGTAAATATAGTGGTATGATTATGAATAAAGGCATATTGTCCGTTTTCCTGGCCATTTTTATCCTGGCCGGACCATCATGCGGATACCGGTTTGAGGGCGGGGGGTATTTGAAAGAATCGGTCAGGCGCGTGGCAGTCTCTATTTTTGAGAACCGCACCAATGAATCCGGTGCCGGATTTACGTTTGCCAATGCCCTGATACAGGAGATAACCGAAAAAACAGACACCCGTGTCGTAGATCCTGAAATGGCAGAAGCCGTCATCAAGGGTACCATTACCGCCATTACCTTTTCAACACTGTCACGCAGCACGTCAGAGTCTGTTGTGGAGCGGGAAGTGACCGCCATTCTGGATGTTAAGATGGTGGACAGCTCAGGAGAGATTCTGTGGTCAATTAAGAAACTGGTGTCAACCGATGATTATAAAGTGGCTGAAGACCAGTTGTCGGATGATGCCAACAAGCGCAGTGCAGTGGAACAGATAGCCAGCAGATGTGCTGAAAAAATTGTCAGCAGGCTGCTGATAAACTTTTAACCGGTAATGGTAAATGGAGCCAAATCAAACAGGGCCTGTCGAAAATGTCCGACCAGGCCCTGTTGTAATTAATGATCTGGTTCGCCAGGGCTGTATCTTAGGCGTTTACTAACTTAAAGAGTCTTGAAATTTTTCTTGAAGCGGTTTTTGAATGGATGACACCTTTTTTGGCAGCCTTGTGGAATGCAGACTGGGCCTGTTTCATAAGCTCATCCTTTTCCTCACTGCCGGCCTCTTTGGCTGCCCGAAGCTTTTTCTCAAGTGTTTTGAGGTTGGTTTTTACAGACCGGTTTCTCATCCGTCTTACCTGGCTTTGTTTCGCTCTTTTTTTTGCAGATTTGTGGTTTGCCAACTTGGTAATGCTCCTTTAATAGT
>CAZLNA010000235.1:0-4317 GCA_964560485.1 uncultured Desulfobacula sp.
AGCTGCTGCCGCTCCGACAGCCTGTGATGATCTGACACGACATCCCCCCACACAAAAAAAGTATACAAATTGCTACATGTATTTATTTTGATACGATCTTATGCCATGCAGGCAGCAAAATGCAACTTTTTTCTAAACACGCTTGATGATCAGGATGGTGCGGTCGTCTCTCGGGGGCTCTCCTTCAGTAAAGCGCTCCGTAGCACTATGAATCCGGTCCAGGATCTCTTCAGCCGGAAGGTCCTGGCTGTCGAGGATCAACTTGCGGACACGATCTTCCCCCATCTGTTCTCTGGCCGGATTGGCCGCCTCATAAATCCCGTCTGATATCACCGCAAAAATATCTCCGGGCAACAGGGGAATCCGGTTCACACCAATCTCCATTTCTTCCATGATTCCCAATGGATAGGTATCAGCCGGAAGCGATGTCACCTTGTTTTTGTTCTTTTCAAAATAAAGCAGCGGGCCCTGACCTGCAGAAAAATAGGTCAGGGTTTTTTCCCTGCTGTCCACTTCTCCTAAAAATGCAGTAATAAACCGGCCGGCCGGCAGGTCATCATGAAGCTGTTCATTGATATGCCTGGCCCATCCGGTGATTTCCGGGGTAATGTGACAGCCCATTCTGAGCATGGCCCGAAGCTGGGTCACGGACAGGGCCGGGCCCATGCCGTGGCCGGTGGCGTCTGCCAGGAGCAGGATCGCTTTTTGAGCGGTATCTGTTGTGAAATCAATGCCGCACTTTTCATCGCAATTCAGCCCGACCACATCAAAGGTATCTCCGCCGGTCTGATCCGCCGGGGCATTCCAGGCTGCCAGGTCAAACCCCTCCACCTGGGGCAGGTGATGCGGCATGCTTTTCTGCTGGATCTGCCTTGCCAGTTGCAGGTCCCTTTCCAGCCTCATCAGGGAGCGGAGGCCTGAGCGCATATGTGAATGCGCCTGGGCCAGTTCTTTCACTTCCAGGACGTCGGTTTCAATTTCCTCAGGCTCTTCAAGGTTGCCCTGGCTGATATGGCGGCTCTGGTCCACCAGGGTCTCAATGGGGCTGCTGTACCGGCGGGCAAGGACCTTAATGCTCAAGATGCCGAGGACCAGAGCCATGAGGGTAAAGGCAATGATCCAGGTCCGCTGTTCCAGCAGGGCACCAATCAGCAGGTGCTCAGGCAGCACTGTGATGATATGAAACGGATTGCCCGATTCATCAACCAGGGACTGACCGGCCATCCACCAGGTAGTGCCATTGATTTTCTGCCTGAGCAGTTTCTTTTTAGCGTTTTTTTCAGGATTATCCGCCTTTAAAAGAATTTTCTGACCCAGGGGCCATTGTTCAAGGGTCGGGGTCTCTTTTTCCGGATCAACTCCGGGCAAAAGGGTTAAATGAAAAGGAGACGGCAGACCGATAAGAAGATTATCCGGGGTCACAATGACGGCAGATCCTTTGCCCAGGGGCCGTATCTTCTCAATCTGCCGTGAAATGGCCTTGAGCTGCAGGTTAAAGACCAGCAGAACCGGACTGCCCTGAGGGTCTGCAAATTGGGATATGGCTGAAAAATCATATTCATCCGGATCAATAAGTTTGTGCTGGTTCAGCCAGGCCACCTGCCAGTTTTTCAGGCGGTCGTTGATATTTTCAGTATGAATCCGGTCAAAAAACAGGCGGAGCGACTCTTTATCCACGGCCTGGGCACGGACGACCCCTGTTTTTTTGTCCAGCAGCCAGTGACGATCCTTGCTGTCGGTCATCAGGACGGAGGTCACAATGTCGGACTGTTCCAGAAACGGGGAAAGCTGATAAAGAAAGCCGCGCGGATCATCCGGTCCGATCAGGCCTGCATTGGCCCGTGCTGCTGAAAGTTTCAGTTCTTTTTCAATGGGTGCCAGAAAACTGTCTATGGCATTGGCAGACTGGACAAAGGTCTGTTCCATGATCACCCGTGACAGTGTTGTCACTGCCGTGCGGGTCCCGATGATCATGCTGATCATAATGGCACTGCTCAACAACAGGATGATGATCAGGGTATTGACCGTCAAGGTCAGACGGATGGGTCTGGGGGTACCGGGCATGAATCTAAACCTGTCCCTGGTTCACCAGTCTGGCAAAATACTCAAAAGACCGGTCAAAAGTCTTTTCTGCTTCCTGTGTAAAGCAGCAGGCCGGCAGCTGCCGCATTTTCAAATGGTAGGAGAGACACTCGCAGCACTTTCCCTTGCGTTCACAGGGGCTGTAGGTGCAGTTGCAGTGTGAAAGGTTTTTTTCCGGGTTACATTCCATTGAATTCTCCTATATTTTGTATACCGGTTTATTGTTCACTGACAGCCACCCGGGTGGCCAGGGCTGCAAAAACCAGGGCAAAAGACTGCTGAATTCTTTTCATGATTTTCGGCCGCTGGAGAACTGCACGGCTGACCAGGCTTGCCAGCAGGCCATAGCCCACAAACACCACAAAGGTCATGAGCATGAAAATACCGGAGAGGATCAGCATCTGGTGAATCGGGGAAAGGCCGGCTTCCGGTTCAACAAAAATCGGGAGAAAGGCCAGGAAAAAGATCGACAGTTTCGGGTTCAGGATATTGAGCAGCACCCCGCGTACCGCAGTCTGGATTAATCCGCTTCTTTGCGACGGTTTCTCCAGTTCAAGGATTCCAGTGGCCCGCCACATGGACCAGGCAAGGTAAAACAGATAGGCTGCGCCTGCATATTTCACCACCGAGAACAAGAGGGCGCTGGCATGGAGCACAGCAGCCAGGCCGAACACACTGGCAAGAAGATGGGGAATAATCCCTGCAGTACAGCCGGCCGCAGCAAAAATACTTGCCCGCCATCCGGAAAACAGCCCTGTTGAAACCGTATAGATGACCCCTGTTCCCGGGGCCAGGACCACCACCAGGGCAGTCAGCAAAAAATTTGATGTAATCATTGTTATCTCTTTATTATTTATGGGTTGCTTGCATATCTGTCATTGCCTGTCTGCTCTTTCCCGGCTGCGGTTTTCCAATAATCCTTCAGGCTCCGGCACAGACGGAAAGCGCGACCGGTCCGTGTGCGGATAAAATTTGGCACCGGAAAAAAGCGTCATGAACGCCTGGTTGACATTGAGTTCAATATAGGTGATGGAACGGCGGATGTTCAATATCCGCTCAAACACCTCAGAATCTTTCAGGAGCAGGCATGCCCCGCCAAGAGACGAGTTGCCGAGAACCTCAAAACAATCAAGGCTGATATCCGGCAGCATGCCGATAGATATGGCTGACACCGGGTCGATGAACGAGCCAAAGGTGCCTGCCACATAAAACGTGTCTAAATCATTGAATTCAAGACCGGCGGTCTGTCTGACAATCACCTCAAGAATCGTGTACATGGCAGCTTTGGAACTTGTCAGCGAGTTCAGATCCACCTGGCTGAGACAGATGGGCGCACCCGTTCCGGACACTGCTTTGTCAACAAGGATATAATTCAAAATACCGTCTTTTTCAAACAGCTCTTCTTTACAGATATCGGGAACAAATTTGCCCGTGATATCCACCCGGCCGGATAAAAACAGGCTGGCAGCAAGATCAATCATTCCAGATCCGCAGATGCCCTGTGCCGGTTTTTCCTCAATGGTATGAAAACGGAGCCGCTTTGTTTCAGGATCGATCCACACCTTGTCAATGACTCCGGGTTTGGCTGTCGTGCCCATCTTACTGACCCCGCCTTCCAGGGCCGGTCCGGCAGCCCCGGCGCAGGCGATCAGCCACTCCCGGCAGCCCACGACGATTTCGGCATTGGTGCCCACATCCACCATGATGCCCGGCACGTCTTTATGATCCAGATCAGCATAAAGGATACCGGCGATCAGGTCCCCGCCAAAATAAGAGCCGATATTGGGAAAAAGAAAGACTTTGGCACCAGGGTGCATTTCAAGTCCGAGCTGGCGGGCATCCATTGTATCAAGAATGTTGGTGCAGGGGATATACGGTTCTTTGATGATCTCGTATGCCTCGATTCCGGCAAAAAGGTGCGTCATGGCAGTATTGCCGGCGCCTGCGGCAATGTATACCTGCTCTTTGCAAGTGCCGCATTCACTGCAGAGCTGTCCTAGATGACGGTTCACGCCCTGGATGACGAGCTCCTGGAGTTCTTTGAGTCCGTCGTGGCTGCGGGAGAAATGGATCCTGGCCAGCACGTCCGGGCCAATCACCGCCTGGGGATTATCAAATCCCTTTTCCCCCAGGATATCTCCGGATTCAAGGTCTATCAGGGCCATGACAATCCTCGTGGTGCCAATATCTATGGCAGCGCCGAGAATGGGAGCCCGGTCCTCCGGATCGACCAGG
>CAZLNA010000236.1:0-4303 GCA_964560485.1 uncultured Desulfobacula sp.
CTTATGAATATATACTATATTTTCAATATTTTAGGTTTACTTTAAAAAATAATAAAAAGTCGGCATGTTTACTGCAATATAACCATTGAAATATTTATTTAAGGTGAAATAATTATAGTTTAATTTTCAGTTCAGGAGGAAAAATGAAAAAAATTGGAATTTTATTTTGTTTGTTAGTACTCGTTGTTGCAGGTTCTGCCAATGCAGCATTCATCAACGGCCAGGGAAGCCCGACAGACAGTGCCTACCTTTCAGGCGGAACTGTTATCGATTTTGAGGACGTTGGTGTGGTAAACGTAACGTCCCTGACCCGGTCCGGCGTCACCTTTACCAGCGACTCAATGATTGAAGTGGACAGTGATTACGCTGGGAATTATAATACCAGAGGCAGATACCACATCACCAACCATGGGGATGCGCCCCAGTCTTTCACTTTTACTTTTTCCGGCACCACAGATGCCTTTGCATTTCTTTTCGGTGCCTCAGATGATATGTGGACATTGAATGCCTACAGCGGAAGCACCATGCTGGAATCTTACAACCTCACCCCTACCCGCAGCAGCAATGCAGGCGACTATTTTGGTATTGCAGCGTCCGGCATCACCCATGCGACCTTGTTCAATGCCCAGGGGACAGGGGATTACGTTTTTATTGACAACTTCACTTTTGGTGAGTCCGGCGGCGGCAATGCCGTTCCGGAACCGGCTACCATGCTGCTCTTTGGCATCGGCCTGCTCGGCCTTGCCAGAACAAACAGAAAAAAATAAATTTTTCTGCCCATTCGAATTCAAAAGGCAGCGCAATCATGCGCTGCCTTTTTTATTTTTTTATGGCCTTAACCCTTTTGAACCTTTCTTACCCCCCTTCAAGCTGCCATTTTCCGGAGAAACTTGACACCGAAACCATCCTCCTGGGACCTGACAACCCGCCCGATCACTGAAACATTTTTCCGGCTTGCAGGCGTTTTAAAATAGAGGGACACGGTTTCTCCCACACCATAATCACTGAGTGCCGGATCTTCAGGGAGTATCTGGACGAACATGCCGTTTCTGGCGATATCCCGGATGCGCTGGCTGGAAGGGGCCTTTCCTTCTGTTGCCACCCATACTCTCCAGGGTTTCTTTAAACGGGTCCTGGTATGTTTTCTGACATTAGTGTATCCGTTCGCATCGAGCCGTTCCAGCAGATCAAGCTGCTCCTTGAGCGGCATTTCCAGAATGATGTTCATGAGGCGCGACGTGATTTCAATGCCGTCAACATCATCTGTCCGGGGGGGAGAGCCTGCATCAAATGCTGTACCGATCATTTATCTTGTCACACCCATTTCGGCAAACTGACGGGCAATGCTGTCCCGTTCATAAACGATTTCAACCCTCCGGTTCAGTGCCCGGCCCTTGGCAGTGTCATTGGTGGCTACCGGATGGTAACCGGCATACCCTTCAGCAGAAATATACTGGGGCGGGACCCCGTTTGTCACCAGAATGCGGACCACCATTGATGCCCTTGCACTGGAAAGCTCCCAGTTGGAGGGAAAGCGTGCCGATGATATCGGGGAACTGTCGGTATGTCCTTTGATTTTTACATGATACGCCAGTTTGGAGAGAACTACGGCCACTTTTTTCAATATATCATGCCCTTTTGCTGACAACTGGGTACCGCCTTTGGCAAACAATAAAAGATCAGACAAGGTAATGACGACTCCGTCCTCGGTTTTGGTCACGCTGACTTCTCCACCCAGTTTGTTGAACAGAACCAGCTCACGCACCTCGCTGACGATTTCTTCCATTTCCTTTTCAATCATACCGCCGAGTTCATCGATCTGCTGGTTTTCCGACGGTTCCTCAGACGGTACCGCGTGCATGGTCAGCCCCTCCCGGGTGCCGGATTCAGGTACGGCCTGGGCACCAAGGGCGCTTCTCAACGATTTCACAAGTTCCTTGTAGGTTTCCTGCTGGGTGGTACTCATGGCAAAGAGAAGCACAAAGAAACACATCAGCAGGGTGACCAGGTCTGCAAAGGTCGCCATCCATTCAGGCGCCCCGCCCCCTTCCTCCTTTTTGCCTTCAGCCGGTGCCGAAAGACTGATTTCGTCTTCTGCTTCTGTTGAAGAACCGTCTTCTGCCATGATTCGTCTTTCTCAGGATTTAAATAATCACTATTCTTTTTTATCTGCGGCAGCCTTGCCGTCACCCAGGTAAATATTGAGTTTATCTTCCATCAGCTTGGGGTGTTCCCCTTCCCTGATGGAGATGATGCCTTCAAAAATGATATTCATATTGGTGATTTCTTCTTCATTCCGGCCAGCGAGTTTGTCAGACATGGGGATGAAAAAAAGGTTGGCCAGCACAGCACCGTAAAAGGTGGTAATCATGGCCACGGCCATCTTGGGCCCGATGGATGAGGGATCGTCAAGGTTTGCAAGCATCTGGACCAGACCGATCAGGGTACCGATCATTCCGAATGCAGGGGCATAGGATCCCATGCTGGAGAAGATGTCAGAACCTGTATCGAGTTTCTTCTTGGTAAGGGACATCTTTTTTTGCATAATAGCAGCGATATCTGCTGTCTTTACCCCGTCAACCGTCATCTGGAGCGCCTGGGCAAGATATGGGTCTTCTGTGCTCTGAATATCGCCTTCTATGGAAAGAAGCCCGCCCTTCCTGGCTTTATTGGATATTTCAACCAGATTGGTGATAATCTCTTCCGGCGGCTGGATCTTGAACATGAATACTTTCATCCCGGTCTTGAACATACTTAAAAAATCCGGCAGGGGGTATGCGACCATGGAAGCGGCAAAGGTCCCGCCCATGACAACAAGAATGGATGGGATATTGACGAACATCATGATGCTGCCGCCCATTAGAATGGTCCCGAGGATGAATCCCATTCCCGAAACAACGCCGATAATCGAAGCTAAATCCATTTCCTATGCCCTTATGTATATTGTTTCGTCAACAGGGTATTCCCTGTTGTAATTTTTGATCTTATCAATAGCACCCGGTGTAAGTAAAGTATTTACGGAAAAAAGTTTGGTGCCGGTATGGGTAAAAAGTGCCGTACCAAGGGTCATACCGGGTTTGAGCTGGTGAATTCCCACCCCTTTTACCCGATAGGCATCAGACCCCATATGGAGAACCGCATATTTTTCGAGCCATGCGACAATGGCCGGATCCAGGCGTGTTCCGGCGAATTTTTCAAGCTTTTCCAGAAAGGTTTCAAGATCAGTGATATCCTGGTGATCTTTTAACGTATCAAACACATCTGCGCCTGCCAGTATCCTTGACAACAATGGAATATACCTTTTTTTCAGTCCGTCCGGACGGCCTGTACCATCTGAGTTTTCGTTCATATACCGGATAATCTCAGCACAGCCGGTAAACTCGGAACAGCTCAGGAAAAAGTCTGCACCGCGCTCACAGGCAGCGGTTTTGAGATCTTTCCCATATTCATGGAAATCCCGGGTCGTTTGATCCAGAAACGGCTCGCCCACAAGGAGCAGCCCCACTTCATGGAGCAACGCAGCCTTTCTTAAATCCTCAAGCTGTTTCCCGCTGATTTTAAGCTGTTTTGCGATAAAATATGCTATATGCGACACCCGTTCGCCATGGCCCCTGTTTTCTTCCACCCTGTTTTCTATCAGCCGGTAAAGGATATCGCAGAACCCATCGATATTGGATGTCAGCTTTTGCTCAAGCGATTTTTTTTCATTTTTCAGCCGGCTGCGTTCCCGGGTCATCTGATTCACTTGTTTCAAGGCATTATTCAAGGTTTCCCGCTCTTCGAACAGGATCTCTTTACTCTCCTTGAGCTGGGCTTTGAAATTATCCAGGTACCGGGTGGTTTTATCAAGCGTCATCTGCTGATGAATCAACTGCTGCTCAAGCGATTTGGTTTTAGTGAAAACCCTGCATTTATGACTGATTTCCCAATGCGCCAGGGGAGGCACCATAAAGTCTGTCACCCCTTTTTCAATCAGGCGTTCACGTTCTTCCGGGCCAGGCAGCTGTCGGACAACCAGGAAGAGAACCGGCGGGAAAGAGAATGCCGCCCTGCGAAAACGGTCAAGCAGCTGCAGCGTAGCTTCTGGGCCAATTGTATCATATTCAATAAGCACCAGATCCGGAAGCACAGAACCTGCCTGCTCAATGGCCTTTTCAGGTGCTGTGCATCTTTCCAGGCGAAAGCCCTTTGCCCGGTCAAGCAGCCCAATTTCAGGGCATCCGGCTTTGGGGCCGGATACATGCAGCAGGACGCTTAAGGCATCACCCATGGCTTGCCTGCCCCCCTTAAGACGGCCCTCATT
>CAZLNA010000237.1:0-4291 GCA_964560485.1 uncultured Desulfobacula sp.
CCTGATCATGGCCTACAAACAGTATAAACGGTCCCAGCGGTCAGACGAACTGCTCTACGGGCTCGGTGTTGCCATGGATGAATCCGGCCGGGATGAGGATGCGGTTAAAATGTTTGCATCCCTGACCCGCCGCTTTAAAAAAAGCCCCTACCGGGTCCAGGCCCTGCTGCGGGCAGGCAGGATCTATCTTGAAAAAGAAAAATACGACCTGGCGTCAAAAGAGTATACGCTTGCCTTTCGATCTGCCAGAAGCCCGCTGGACAAGGGATCTGTGTTGATGGACCATGCGCGGGTATATATTGCCAGAAAAGATGGGAATACAGCTGTTACCCTGCTTGAAAAAGCGGTTAAACAGATCGCCCTGGCACCGGGGAAAAATTATGACCGGTTTACCGAAGCCTATAAAGAACTCGGCGGGGTCTATGTTTCATTGAAAAAATATGTTAAATCTGCAGATGCCTACAATAAAGCGCTGAGTTTTTCAACGGATGAACGGGAAAAGGCAAATCTGGGGTTTTTAATGGGGGATGCTTACCAGAAAGGCAATATTCTTTCAAAAGCCAAAGATGCCTACCAGAAAGTGGTGGCCAGTGATGATTCCGTCTGGGCCCGGCTCGCCCGGCAGCGCCTGAGTACGCTTGAGCTGGCACAAACCGTTCAGAATTCTTAAAAGGGGGCCACCAGGGACACAGCAGGAATATGCCGGGGCATCGAATCTTCATTATACTTGAAAGTCCAAAGGAACGGATGGCCTATATCCAGTTTTTCGAGGGCCTTGGCTTTCTTGTGGATGCTGCGCCGGACGGCTCTGGTGTGCTGCCGGAACTGGTTGAAAAAAAAACAGCCCTGGTGATCGCCGACATGGCCGCGCCAGGGTTTTCTGCTGTTGAATTCCTTAAAACCATTGACAGGGAAAAGATTGACTGCCAGACCGTATTCCTTTCTGAAGAACCTGCGGTTGACCACGCGGTCCACCTGATGAAGCTCGGGGCCCTGGATTTTCTGGTGAAACCGGTGGTCCTGGAACAGCTTGAGTTCTGTGCCAGAAAAGCCCTCTCCCTTCGCGAGGCTAAACAGGGCGCGCCTGCTGCCACTCCTGCCAGGCAGAAAAAAGTAGACATTATCACCCAGGATAAGGGCATGCACCACCTGCTTAACCTGGTCAAGCGCGTGGCGGATTCGAGTGCATCTGTTCTGATCCAGGGAGAGAGCGGAACCGGAAAGGAATTGTTCGCCAGATTTATCCATGAAAAAAGCAACCGGAGCGGGCAGCCCTTTATCGCGGTCAATTGTGCCGCCCTGCCGGAAAACCTTTTGGAAAGCGAATTGTTCGGTCATGAAAAAGGGGCCTTCACCGGCGCCATTGCCAGGAAAATCGGAAAATTTGAACTGGCCGATAAAGGCACTTTGTTCCTGGATGAAATCACAGAGATGCAGGTTCACCTGCAGGCCAAGTTGCTCAGGGTGCTCCAGGAAAAAGTGGTGGACCGGGTCGGCGGAACAGAACCGGTTGAAGTCGATGTCCGGGTGATCGCCACCACCAACCGGGACGCCAGGCAGGCTGTTGACAACAATGACTTCAGGCAGGATCTTTTTTACCGGCTCAATACCATCCCTGTTGTGATTCCGCCGCTCAACCAGCGCAGCGGAGACCTTGAACTGCTGTGCGATTATTTTATTAAAAAATACAGCAAAATTGACGGTCGAACTGTCAAAGGAATGACAAACCAGGCCTTTGACCGGCTCTGCCGCCATCGTTTTTCAGGCAATGTCAGGGAACTTGAAAATATCATTCACCGGGCAGTCCTGCTGGCCATGACCGACCAGATCGAACCCAATGATCTCATGCTCGAACCTGCCGACCTGTCGTCTGAAGAAAGCCCTTCCTCCTCAGAACCGGGACCACAGGCGGCTCCCAGCTCCCTCAAAGAGATGGAGGAGCAGATGATTTTTAAAACCCTCGACCAGACCGAGGGCAATCGCACCCATGCTGCCAAAATCCTGGGCATCAGTGTCCGGACCCTCCGAAACAAGCTCAACGAATACAAAGAAAACCATTAATCTGTTTTAGGCACACAATTTGCAAAACTTGCCTTTAAGTAGGTGAAATTTTCCTGTTTGTAACCTTAAAAGGAGCTTGGCAAGGCAAATGGCAGATTCCCGGATATACGGACACACAGCTAAAATGATCGGCAAGGCCCTCGATATTTCAGCCCGGCGGCACAACCTGATTGCCGGTAATATCGCCAATATGGACACCATCGGGTATAAACCCAGGGACCTTGATTTCAAACATACCTTAAAACGGGCCATGAACGATCCTGAACCCGACTACCTGGACAAAACCCATCCCGATCATCTCTCTGAGCACGGTGAAAAAGAACCGGTGAAAATGAACGGAGAAATTTCAGAGGAAGTGGATATCTATCATCTTGACTCTGTCAACATTGACCGGGAAATGATGAACCTGACCACCAACAATATCCAGTACCGGGCCACCACTGAGATGCTGCTGCGGAAAATGAAAATACTTCATTATTCCATAGATGAAGGAGGAAAATAATTCATGGATTTGTTAACAGCCTCAAAAATCAGCGGTACTGCTCTTGCGGCCCATCGCCACAAACTCAATGTGATTGCGGAAAACCTGGCCAATGTGGATACCACCCGGACTGAAAAAGGCGGTCCCTACCGCCGGAAAATGGTGGTGTTCAAAGGAGAGGATATTGATTCGTTTAAAAGCGTGCTTGAGCGGCGCCGAGAAAAGCAGCGGACCCACGGCATTGAGCTGGAGCCCATCGAATTTGAAGATGAAAAGGAACCGGTCAGGGGCACCGGCGTGAATGTGGACCAGGTGATCGAGTCCCAGGAAGACTTCAGGCTCGTCCATAACCCGGCCCACCCGGATGCGGATCCGGACACCGGCTATGTCAAAATGCCCAATGTGGACCACCTGACGGAAATCACAGATATGCTGGTGGCCAAAAGAAGTTATGAAGCAAGTGTCACCGCACTTTCAGCCACCAAGGACATGATTCTCAAAGCACTTGAGATCGGTAAATAATTCAGGAGCAGGTTATGAGCAAGATAGATTCAATGGGCGGTTTCAAGCCGATCGGACTGAACACTGAGCCGCTGGAGGAACGGATCGCCCGGCGCAACCCCGAGTTTGCCAACCGGATCAAGGCGGCAGTGGAAGATGTCAATGTCAAGCAGCACATTGCAGATGAATCCATTGAAAAAGTGATCTTGGGGGAAATGGGGATTCATGAGGGAATGATGGCCATTGGGAAGGCTGAAACCTCGCTGAAAATTCTGGCCCAGGTGAGAAACAAGGCGCTGACCGCGTATAACGAAGTCATGCGCATGCAGATTTAGTCTGATACCCCAAGGAGTGAGAGCCTGTCATGAACCCTGTCATTGAAAGAATCATCACCAATTTAAAAGAAATGCCGCTGCCCCGGAAGGTCCTGTTCGGGCTGCTGGTCATGCTGGTGGTTGCCGGATTTACCACCATGTTTATCTGGGCAAACAAAACCCAGTTCAGGGCAGCCTATACCGGGCTGACCAAAGAAGATGCCGCACTGGTGGTGGAAAAACTCAAGGAATCGAACACCCCGTACCGTCTGACAGGGGACGGCACCACCATCATGGTACCGGAAACCCTGGTGTATGATGTCCGGCTGAGCATGGCAAGGGAAGGCATTCCCAAAGGCGGGGGGGTCGGATATGAAATCTTTGACAAGACAGAGTTCGGGACCACCGAATTTGTACAGAAACTGAATAAAAAACGGGCCATTGAAGGAGAGCTGTCAAGAACCATAGCCGCATTTGACGAAGTCAAGACCGCCCGGGTCATGATTGTCCTGCCCAAAGATTCGGTTTTTGTAGAAGAGATCAAAAAACCGTCTGCATCCATTTTACTGGAACTGACCGCAGACCTGGAAAAAGAAAAGGTGACAGCCATTGCCCATCTTGTGGCAAGCGCGATCCAGGATCTGACCCCGAAACTGGTCACCATTGTCGACACGGCCGGCCGCATCCTCTTTGAAGGAAAATCAGAAGCGGAACAGGCCAAAATCAACGCCAAAAACCTGGCAGATGCCCAGTACCAGTACAAGGTCCGTTTTGAAGAAAACCTGACCCGCCGGATCCAGACCATGCTGGAGCGGATCGTGGGAAAGGACAAGGCCATTGTCCGGGTGACCACTGAGATGGATTTTTCAAAAAACGACATGAACGAAGAGATCTATGATCCCTTTGAGCGGGGCGGCGAATTTGTCCGCAGCCG
>CAZLNA010000238.1:0-4268 GCA_964560485.1 uncultured Desulfobacula sp.
TCGGACTGATCATGGGTACCCTGGCCTGGTATTTTTTAAGGGAAGAAGAAGCTGCTAAAGAAGAACAAATAGCAGACGAAAAAGCCTTGGCAGAAGAGGAAGCAGCGGGTGCCCCTGAGGATGTGGATCATCTGCTGACACTCGATACCATTGAACTTGAGGTGGGATACGGTCTGATTCCTCTGGTGGATAAGCAACAGGACGGCACCTTGTTGGGCCGGATCCGGGCTATCCGCCGGCAGTTTGCCACGGAAATGGGGATCATTATCCCGCCGATCCATATCCGGGATAACCTGAACCTGAATCCTGCCCAGTACCGGCTGCTGATCAAAGGCGTTGAGGCGGCTGGAACCGAATTGATGGTCAACCATTACCTTGCCATGGATCCGGGCGGTTCTGCCGGCGAGATCGACGGCATTGACACCATTGAACCGGCGTTTAACCTGCCGGCCAAATGGATTCCCCAGGACCGGGAAGAGGAAGCCAAATTTGCGGGTTATACCGTTGTGGACAATTCAACGGTCATCGCCACCCATCTCACCGAGATCGTCCGAAGTCATGCCCATGACCTTCTGGGCCGGCAGGATGTGCAGCATCTGCTGGACAACCTTTCCAAAACCAATCCCAAAGCAGTTGAGGAGCTCATACCGAACCTGCTCAGTCTCGGGGTGACCCAGAAAGTGCTCCAGAATCTTCTGCGGGAGCGGATCTCCATCAGAGATCTTCTGACCATTGTCGAGACCCTTGCAGACTATGCGCCCATGGGCAAGGATCCGGATCTGCTGACCGAATATGTCCGGCAGCGGATAGCCAAAGGCATGCTCGCGCCCTACCTGCAGGAAGGAAAACTGCTGCAGGTCATTACCCTGGACAGAAACATGGAAGAAATTCTGTCCAAGAATGTCAAACACACAGAACACGGATCCTATCTGGCATTGGATCCGGTCCTGGCCGAAGAGATCGTCCGGGCCATATCAAGCCAGATTGAAAAACAGATTGAACTGAATACCCAACCGGTCATTATGACCTCCCCGAGCTTGAGACGGCATTTGAGAAAATTGATTGAACCCTCTTTGTCCACTGTTTTCGTTGTATCCCATGCGGAAATTGTGGATGATATTAATCTTCAGGCAAGTGGAAAGGTGAGTTTAAAGGATGAACAGGAAAACATTTAAAGCCAGCAACATCCAGGAGGCCATTGCAAGTATTAAACAGGAGATGGGGCCTGATGCAATGATCCTGAACACCCGGAAAATCCCAAGGCGGCCAAGGGACCCGTATGCCAGGGCCATGTTTGAAGTGGAGGCAGCCCTGCCTGAGTTGCATCTGAATGATGCGCCTGCTGCAGGCTCTCTGTCTTCCGGACCTGAGCGGCGGCCGGACCCGCTCCTGCTCAAAAAGACCCGCCAGCCGGCAGACCGGTCCAAAGACGCCCTTTCTGATATCCGCAGTGATCTTGCTGATATCAAGGATATGATCTCCATTGCCGGCTTTGGCAGCGGCATGAAAAATATGGTCTGTAACCATTTTGAGTCTGTGGGAATACTTGCATCACTGCTCAGGGCGGGGGTCAGCGAACATCTGGCCACCCAGATGATTCAGAAAGCCTCTGTGCAGATGGATGAAACCGCAGACCAGGGGGCTGCCATCAAGTCTTTGAAACGGCATGTGATGCGGCAGTGCCTCGACCAGATTAATACCAAAGATTACTTCAACCGGGACAACCGGTCAGGTGTTCCTCATGTAGCGGCATTTGTCGGGCCGACCGGGGTCGGTAAAACCACCACCCTGGCAAAGCTTGCTGCCTGCCTGACCTTTACCCGGAAAATGAAGGTCGGTTTGATTTCCATTGATAATTACAGGGTCGGGGCATTTGAACAGCTCAAGGCATACGGCGCCATTATGGGGCTGCCCTGTGTGCCGGCGTTCAGCTCCCAGGATCTCGCCTGTGCCCTGGACCGGATGAAAGCCATGGATGTGGTATTGATTGATACGGCCGGCCACAGTCATCTGGACAAGCCGAGAATTGATGAAATCCTTGAACTGATGCAGACAGATTTCAGAATTTCCACTCATTTGGTCTTGAGTGTTACTTCTGAATCCATTATTATGAAGGATGCGGCATCTGTATTTTCCGCGTTTAAGCCGGATACACTGGTGTTTACAAAGATTGACGAAACCAAGCGGTGCGGAAAAATACTCGACCAGATCTGTGATCTGCAGCTGCCGGTTTCTCTGGTGACGAACGGCCAGCGGGTGCCTGAAGATCTGGTCATCCCTGACAAGCAGCAATTATTGAAAATTATTCTGGGCGCAAGGGTGTAAAGGAGGCCGTGGTATTGGATCAGGCAAAAGGACTTCGGGAGGTTGTTAAAACCAGTGCGCTGTCAAGGAAGAAAATGAATATGGAACAAGGGACAAAGGCCTTGCCGCAGGTCATCGCTGTGACCAGTGGGAAAGGCGGCGTGGGAAAGACCAATCTTGTTGGGAATATGGCGGTCTCCCTGGCCCGGTCGGGCCGGCGGGTGGTCATCATTGATGCCGATGTCGGGCTGGCCAATATTGATATCCTGTTTAACCTTAGACCGGCCTACAATATCAGGCATATCATCCGTTCTGAAAAGACCCTGAATCAGGTCCTGGTGAAATCCGATCATGGGGTCAGCATCCTTCCGGGCGGTTCAGGGTTTGCCGACCTGACACAGATGACAGAAGGTGAAAAGCTGAACCTGCTCAGTGAGTTTGAAGCTCTGGCCGACCAGGCAGACATCATCCTGGTGGATACCGGGGCCGGCATTTCCGCCAATGTTCTTTACTTTAATTCCGCCTGTGACGAATGTGTGGTGATCGCCACCAAAGAGCCCACATCCATTACAGATGCCTATGCCATGATGAAGGTCATGTCCCAGGACTACGGTACAAAATATTTTAAACTGGTGGTAAACATGGTGGCATCTCAGGCAGAGGCAAAACGGGTATACGCCTCTTTGAGCAGTGCGCTTGATAAATTTCTGGGGGATGTGGTGCTTGAATATGTCGGGTTTATTCCGTTTGACCTGCAGCTGCAGAAATCTGTCCAGAAAAGAAGCCTGATCATGGATAATGCCCCTAAATCACCTGCAGCCCAGTCAATCGTTACCATTGCCGATAAGCTGGCTGCCGCTTCTGAGAGAAATAATGCAAACGGCAGCCTGACGTTTTTCATGAGCAAGGTATTTCAAAGGGCCACCTAAAGGAGACCTGTATTGCCGGATGGGGAAGAATAAAGCTGCACATAGCATACAGGATGAGAACTGGCGGGAGCGCAGTATCATTGAGTATGCCTATCTGGTGAAGCACATTGCCGCACGATTTGCCATGCGCCTGCCGTCAAGCGTGTTCTTCGATGAGCTGGTTTCTGCCGGATCCCTCGGCCTGATTGATGCGGTGGATAAATTTGACCCTTCAAAGCATGTCAGTTTAAAAACCTATGCCCAGTACCGGATAAAAGGCGCGATTCTTGATGAACTCAGGAGCATGGATACCTATTCCCGCTCAATGAGAAAGAAGATCCAGGATATTACCAAAGCGGTTAAAACCGTGGAAGACCAAAAAGGCGCCTCTGCAAATGATGATGAGATCTGTGCAGAGCTGGGTGTGGATCTTGAAACTTATTATGATATGCTCACCAGCATCCACGGTGCAGCTGTACTCAGCCTGGACGAATTCGTCAAAACAAAGAAAAACGACACCTATTCCCAGACCCGCTTCCAGGCCGGTATTAAAGGCGATGAGAATCCAGCCGATTGTTTTGATAAGGAGGAGCTTAAGTACATTCTGGCAAAGACGATCCAGACGCTGACACAGAAAGAGCAGATGGTGGTCTCTCTTTATTATTTTGATGAACTGACGCTTAAGGAAATCGGCGAGGTTCTTTCTCTGACAGAATCGCGCATTTGTCAGATTCATACGGCAATCCTGGTGAAATTAAAATCCAGGCTCCAAGATTATGTCAATTGAAATGAGGTCAACCCATGTCTGATGAAACCCAAGAAGAAAGCCTGATATCCCAGGACGACATTGACAAGCTGCTTGACTCTTCATCCATTGAAGAGGCCGAAGAACTGGTATCCGGGGGAGGTGACGACGAATTCGGCGAGCTGTCCCAGGATGATATTGACAGCCTGATGAACAATGGTTCCTCACCGGATTCAGATGCGGTCGAGGCAGCAGATGCAGATGACGATGATATGGAATTGATATCACAGGACGATATTGACAGCCTGATG
>CAZLNA010000239.1:0-4252 GCA_964560485.1 uncultured Desulfobacula sp.
CAAACCGGGCCACGATGTCAGAGTCCCTTTTAAGGCTGTTCAGGCAGTTTGCCGTATGACAGAGTGCCAGGTCACCATTGTCATGGCCAAAGGTATCATTGATGGATTTAAAATCATCAAGGTCAAGAAAGATCACGGACAGATCAATGTGATACCGTTTGGAGCGCTGGAATTCCCTTTCAAGGATCTTTTCCATCACACCCCGGTTCAGCAGCCCGGTCAGCGGGTCGTGGAAGGCGAGAAATTTGAGCTGTTCATGGGCGGTCACATTGGAAAGGCACAAGGAAACTTTCAGAGCCAGCTGCTCCAGCAGGGATGTGTCGATACCCGGCTCGAACCGCTGCCTGTCCTGGTCTGCCTGGTTGATACTGCCGACAATTTCGCCGTCCAGTGTAATGGGGGCAATGGCAATGGAGCCGATGTCATAATCAGACTTGGTTGGAATGATCGGCCGGAACCGGTCAAGTTCAGAATTGGCAAGCAGGGGTTTGAGCCGGTTCTGGGTGATGTCCAGGAAATCATGTTTAGCCAGAAACGCAGTAGAGGTGCTGAGCAGTTCGGAGTTCTGAATATTTTGCAGATACTCGGATATCCTGCTTTCGTCGATGATGGACAGCCAGGTGTAGGGGACATGGAATTTACTGCTGATTTCAGAGAGCAGTTTCTCGATAAAATCATGAAAATTCAAAATCGTAAGAATGCTGATTTCAATTTCATGGAATCTGCGTGCAATGATTTCGTTATGTTTTAATCTTTCAAGTAAAGATTTGGGAATGGGCATGTGTGGCTGCTCAGCTATTCATTTGTCCAATATACCGATTCTGTTAATTATTGATTGTAAAGCAGCGTGGAATAAATGCAAGCAGATTTTTAGAACCTGCCTTAAAAACACTTTTTTCCGGATGCCGGGTGACAGCAGACAAGGCTGAACGCCTGCTTTTGAAATGGCGGAAGTACCCTGTTTTTTCCCCGAGCTTGACTTTCCCCGGTTTGTTGACTACAAAAAAACATCTGTTTACCCAATCAAAGGAAGATCATGGCATTTCAATCAAATAGTAATTATTCTCTGATCCAGTTTGCTGCCTTTGTGGTGGTTGTTGCCGGGATGAAAGCTGCCGCCATCCTGGTGGTCCCTCTGCTTCTGGCGGCTTTTTAGCTGTCATATGCGCGCCGCCGTTATTCTGGATGCAGAAAAAGGGGATTCCGTCCATGGCAGGAATCTGTATGCTTATGCTCGGGGTGGTAGCTGCCCAGATCCTTCTGGTCACCCTTGTCTCCTCTTCAATTTCAGATTTTTCACAGAACATTCCGTTTTATCAGGAACGCCTTAAAGGCCTGACCGTTGAAAGTTTAGGTGTCTTATCCCGTTACGGGGTTGAGGTGGATACCGGGAAACTGGCAGATTCCCTGGATCCGGGCCGGATCATGTCTTTGGTGGCAAATACCCTTAACGGCCTGGGCAATGTGCTGACCAATACTTTTTTTGTCTTTTTAACCCTTATTTTTATCCTTTCAGAAGCTTCCGGGTTTCCCAATAAACTTAAGGCCATTCTGGGCCAGGACGAATCAGGAATGGAAAAATATGCCGAAATGACCTCCGGCGTTAACCGGTATCTGGGTATCAAAACATTAACGAGCCTGGCCACCGGTCTGACCGTTGCCATATGGCTGGCGGTCCAGGGGGTGGATTATCCAATGATGTGGGGGGTTTTTGCCTTTTTGCTCAATTATATCCCCACCATTGGTTCGATCATTGCCGCCCTGCCGGCGGTTCTGCTGGCCCTCATCCAGCTTGGACCGGTCTCTGCCGGCATTGCCGGCATTGGCTTTCTTCTGGTGAATACCCTGATCGGATCTGTGATTGAGCCTAAAGTCATGGGCCAGGGGATCGGGTTGTCTGCACTGGTTGTATTCCTTTCTCTGGCGTTCTGGGGATGGGTTCTCGGACCGGTGGGCATGCTGCTTTCCGTACCGCTGACCATGGTGGTAAAGATCGCCCTGGCAGGACGATCGTCCACGAGATGGGTCTCTATTCTTCTGGGTTCAAACAAAGAGGCTGCCCGGCTGTCAAAAGAGTAGACGTCAAATGGCCGGAACTGCGGATACGGACGGGAAAATCAGGTGAAAATCTTTTTTGCGTGCCTACCGGGCGCTGCCGCGGATATTGAACAAAATGACGCCGTTTTTAAACCTCGGCCCCCCAATGGTGACACTGGAATTGTTTCTGAGCAGGATCCGTGTCTGGAATATCGAACGCCGCTCTTTTAATATATTGATCTGATAAGAAATCCGCTGCCCTTTGATTTGAAGCGGCGTTATAACCAGGACACGGTTGCCCGGCAGGCGGACCCTTCCTTTCTGGTTGAGTCCGAGCATCATATTCTGTGAGGTGACAAGGCGGTAGGCCGTATATTTGAAAACGGATTCAAGCTCCCGGATAATGGGCACAAGATCCGGGTCCACATGAGGTGTCCCCCCTGAAGCATGAATGACCTTAACCTGGGTATGGACCCGTCCCTGGGCCATTGCCGGCAGGCCTGAGAAGAAAAGGACTGCAGTCATCAGAATAAGTATTTGAATGGCTCTGCTCATAATCCCCCATCTGTATCAGGTTTCAGAAAACCAGATAATGGTATGTTTTTCTTTCTGCGTCTCAATGATCATAACGGATGAATAATCCGTGTCAATGGATTTGACAATGGCACTGGGGCCTGACGGCTGATCTTGAAACGCAATGGTACCGATCACCAATATGGCAACAATGGATGCAAGTTTCAAGTAAATGTTTTTTCCAAACCAGCTGCCGGAAGGTCTCTGCCTTTCAGACAGGTTGTTTTCAAAGTAAGGGGTGAGCCGATCCGGAAGCACATCCGGGTCAAGGGCATCCACCCGGCCCTGGACCTGGGCGGCAAAGATCTGGCCGGCCCGGGTGTATGTCTCGATACATTCCCGGCAGGCCGGACAGGTCTCCTGATGCCTCAGCAACGTCTGGTATTGATCATCCGGCAGTTCTTTGTCTATAAACCGGCTGATCTGTTCTGTTGTGTACTGGCTGCATGGTTTTGTCATTTTTGTTCTCCTCACGCTTCCAGCGTGTCTGCCATCAACTGCCTGGCCGTGTGAAGCCGTGACCGGACCGTGCCGGTTTTGATCTTGAGCACGGCGGCGATCTCCTGGTATGAAAGCCCTTCAAAGGTGCTCAGGACAAACACCGTCCTGCTCTTTTCCGGCAAGGATCTGACAGCGGACATAATTTTCCGGGCCATCTGTTTTTCTCTGATCATCATTTCCGGATCATCTCCTTTTTTGACGGCTTTTACAAGAAGCGCCTCATCCTGGGAAGCAATGGACTGGTGCTGCCATTTAAAACGCCGTTTCCATTTTCGCTTCCAGTTCAGGCAGTGATTGATGGTGATTTTTCTCAGCCAGGTGGTCAGGCTGGCATCCTGCCTGAACGTTTTTATGTTTTTATGGGCACTGATAAACACGTCCTGAACGACCTCCTGGCTTTCTTCCCAGTCAAGCGTAATCCCGTATGCGATTTTCAGCAGCCGTGCCTGATGGGTTTTAACCAGCTTGTTGAATGCCCATGGCTGTCCCTTTTTCAACCGATCAATCAGATCCTGTTCATCCGCTTGATCCTTTGCAGCCGGATGTGGGGCTGCTGACGGTTTTTTGTCAGTATCGTTCAGGGTTCAGTTTTCCACATGTAAAAGGGTTACCAGGCCATGGGCATTCAATTGGCTAATGTCTGTAATGTCTGACCCATACTTTCTGCTCTTTCCAATGTCCCTGGGCAACCATGAATTTTTCATACCGTCCGCTGACCCATATGCCGCGGCGGTTATAATGCCCGGGGTTCCATCTTTTTTCATATACCGGTTTAACCCAGATCCGTTCAATTTCCCAGTGCCCCGCTCTGCGGTGATTATAGTGCTTTTTGTAGGGGCGATGATGGTCTTCATAATACCGCTTTGCAGGCGGTCTGTGGTGGCGCACCTCACGGTGGCGGGGCCTCTCATGGTGACGGCGGTCCTGCCCGTGATAACTGGGTTGCTCATCCTTGCTCAGTTCATTGATAATGGCGGCCCCAATGAGGGCCACACTGGTTCCGATAAATACGCCTTCCATGGTTTTTCGGTCGGCACGGGCAGGTGCAGATGAAAAAACTGTCAGCAGAAGAGCGCCGGTGATGATTGCGATGGTCTGTTTCATTTTTTTATCCTCCATTTGCGAGTGAATAATCAGCTTG
>CAZLNA010000240.1:0-4247 GCA_964560485.1 uncultured Desulfobacula sp.
GCATATAATCAATCCGGCCTGCCATGAGCAGTTTGAGCGATTTTTTGATCAGGTGTTCGGTATCATATTCGGTGAGGATGTTCTCACCGCCTTTATACTTTTCCAGCAGTTCATCAATCCCTTTTCCAAAACTGATTGATTTGAGATGAAGAAACGTCAGGTTTTTATTTTCAAGCAGCGCCTGGAGCGATACCTGGCGGCGGTGGCCGAATTTCGGCAGATCCTCTTTCCGGACCACGACATAAGTGGGGGTTGAAATCCGGCATGGAAGCGAAAAGTATAAGAATTTTTCACGTTCCGGAGTTTTGTATAAACCGTAAAAAAGCTGGTGTTTTCCTTTTTTGGCAAATTCAAGAATTCTCTGGATCGGCATCAGAATCGGTTCATGATCATAATCAGCCAGATTTTCCCACATCAGGTTGAGGATGTGATATCCGCTTCCATCCACCAGCGTTTCATCCTGACAGATATAGACCGGCTTGAAACACAGGTAGGGCCAGATAATTGTCTCTTTTCCCGTGGCTGGGCAGATCGTGGCAAGAACGAGCAGGATAATTATGAGGATTTTTTTCAAAACAGGATTTCCCATTCATTTCTCCTTAAAATAAATCGCATACGGCACTGCGCATGCCGATCTGAACACGATGGACGAAAATGGCAGAATCATTTTCATGAATGGTTAATACAATACCAGGAATATTTTAAAGGGTAAAGCACTGAAACCATGGCGCAGATCTTTTCAAATCCTGACCCCGAAAAAGCTTGACATCCTAATTTAATATCGCTATATTCCAATTTAACGATATATTGAAGAGGAAATTTTGTATGAAAGCTTTTATCCGGGTAATGAAAGCATTGTCTGATCCAAACCGGGTCAAAATGATGAAACTGCTGCAAAACGGTCCCTTGTGTGTCTGTGAAATAAAAGAAGCCCTGGGCGTGGCCCAGTCCACGGCGAGCAAGCATCTTAAAATACTTGAAGATGCAGACCTGGTGGACAGTTTCAAAGAAGGCCTCTGGGTGAATTATTCCCTGGCGGACGGATCAGGCTCCCCCTATTCAGCCAGCCTCATCGGCAGTCTGAAACACTGGCTTGATAATGAGCCTGAAATCCGGGAACTCAACCGGATTCTGCCGGCCATTAACCGGAATCAGATTGTCGGCAAAAACTGAAAAAGTTAAAAATTTGTTTTTATAAATCGATACGTGACCATATATAAAAGGAAGCACCATGACAACACAGCTTGCCCAGCCCCAGACAGAAGACAACCAACCTTTCCATCCAGGCCTGTATATTCCGGCCGGCGTTCTTGCTGCCGTGCTCTGGTGGCTGGTCTACTCAAAACTGGCCCCTTTTTCCGCCTGGCTGACCTATGATCTGATCCGGATTGAACAAGGCTCCCATTTGGGAGAGGCGATTGAATTCTTCCTCTACGACACCCCCAAAGTGATGATGCTCCTGCTGCTGGTGGTGTTTGGTATCGGCATTGTCAGAAGTTTTTTCACCCCTGAGAAAACCCGGGCCCTTCTGTCCGGAAAAAGCGAGTTTGTCGGGAATATCCTGGCTGCCCTGCTCGGGGTGGTCACCCCTTTCTGTTCGTGTTCGGCTGTGCCGCTTTTTATTGGATTTGTCACAGCCGGCGTACCCCTGGGGGTTACCTTTTCTTTTCTGATCGCAGCGCCCATGGTCAATGAGATTGCCGTGGGACTGCTCTACGGTCTTCTCGGATGGAAAGTGGCAGCCATTTATATGGGGACAGGGCTTTTAATTGCCATTCTTGCCGGCTGGACCATTGGCCGGCTCAAGCTTGAGTCCCAGGTTGAAGACTGGGTCACCCAGACGGTTGCCGCTGCCTCAACACCGGCAGAAGAAAAAATGAACTGGCATGACCGTGTGGGTTACGGATGGGAGGCGGTCAAAGAAATTATCGGCCGGGTCTGGATTTTTGTTCTGCTTGGTATTGCCGTAGGTGCCGGTATACACGGGTTTGTGCCCGAATCGGTCATGGCATCCATTATGGGCAAGGGCGCCTGGTGGTCAGTACCGCTTTCCGTCATCATCGGCATTCCCATGTACTCCAACGCAGCAGGGGTCATTCCGGTGGTGGAGGCATTGCTGGGAAAAGGTGCCGCCTTAGGATCCGTGCTTGCGTTCATGATGAGCGTGATCGCCCTGTCACTGCCTGAAATGCTGATCTTGCGGAAAGTGCTCAAGCCCGGGCTGATCGTGGTATTTGCCGCAATTGTGGCCTGCGGCATCCTTTTTGTCGGTTATCTGTTCAATATGATATTTTAACGGAGGAAATTATGGAAATCAAAGTACTGGGGCCAGGGTGCGCCAAATGTGATAAAACTGAAAAACTGATCAAAAAAGTCATTACGGATACCGGTGCAGACGCCAGTGTCGAAAAAATCACAGACATGATGCAGATCGCCGCCTTCGGGGTCATGGGCACGCCTTCAGTGATTGTTGACGGACAGGTTCAGTGCAGCGGAAAAGTGCCCACTGAAAAAGATGTGCGTGCCTGGCTGGTAAAATAAACGATCTGTCTCAGCTTTCAGGCGGCAGGGCCTTGAATATTTTGACTGCATCAAAATAATAGGTCCCGCCGTTGTTGCCGATACCCAGGCCGGTGAAACTGTCACGATAATAGACCTCATAGGTTTCCAGTATCCGTTCTCCGTCAATCAGCACATGCATGGCACCGTCTGTGTAGCGGATCCACTCAAGGGTGTGGGGTTTTCCATCATTAATGACGGGAAATTTTGTGGCCGCTCCCACCACAAACTGCCTTGAGTGGCTTTCGCGAACGATTTCAACCGGTTTTTCTCTCGAATGGTCCGGTTTGAGTACCAGGCGGTAACGCGGAGAGAGGGTCTTGCCGCCCAGAAGCTCAAACACCAGTTCACCACCAGAGGCATCTGTGGAAAATTGAATGTTCAGTTCAAAAGCCGGCGCAAACCCTTTGGTCATATAGATATAGGCGGGTTTGATCTGAGCCGGTTCAGGTGCAGCCGGTTTGGCCGCCGGCTTTTTCTCTTTTTTGGGCGGGCCGAAAATACTGTCGAGCAGGATGCCGACCGCTTCCTGTTCGATTGTGGTTCCTTTGGCCGGCTGGGCAGTTTTTGCAGCAGGTGCGGCTGCCATGGCCACATTGGTTGTCAGGCGGGCAGCTGCATCAATGGTAAAACTGCCTTTTTTTACGGTCCATTCGGGGGATTTGGTGTAATCACCGTCGCTGAAGGTGTCAAAGAAAAACAGTTCTCGAAGCTGAGCCCTGTACTTTTCAACCAGGGTCTGCAGTTCCTGGAGAAATGTGGGATGAGCCACCCTGCTCTTGTCTGCATCCTGGATTTTCTGTTCCAGTTCACCGATCATGGCCTTGAGCGCCTTGTTTTCCCCGGGTTCTTCAGCAGACGCAAGCAACCCGTTTCCTGTCAGAAGACAGGTCATAAGACAGACCCAGATCACCCGGATGAGCAGTTTTGCACGTTTATCCATTTTTCCCCCTTTTGCATGCAGCAGTGTGATATGTGAATGTCACAAACTATACCAAGTCAGAGAGACCAAGGGCAACATTAAAAAACAGATCATTCGCCCCCCTGCTATTGAATATCCTGCTGCCTGCATTATTGATATCCTATGCACGCACATTATTTACAGCATGTCGAGTTTGAAGGGCTTGGAAGCATTGAACCCTGGCTGAAAAAAGCCGGATATGAGATATCCTGTACCGCTTTTTACAAGGATTTCAACCTTCCTGACCCGGACCAGGTGGATTTTCTCATTGTCATGGGAGGGCCCATGGGCGTTTATGACCAGGCCCGGTTTCCCTGGCTGGCAGACGAAATCAAATTCATCCGCGACGTCATCGAATCCGGCCGGCCGGTCCTTGGCATCTGCCTGGGTGCCCAGCTCATTGCAGCGGCCTGCAGGGCAAAGGTCTATCCAAACCGGGAAAAAGAAATCGGCTGGTTCCCGGTAGAGGGGATCCTGTCCACGGAAACCGGCATCTTTCAGTTTCCAGAACGTTTCACTGCATTCCACTGGCACGGAGACACCTTTGACCTGCCTGAAGGCGCTGTCAGACTGGCCAGAACCCCTGCCTGCGAAAACCAGGCATTTCTGATAAATGACCGGGTGATCGGCCTTCAATTCCATGTGGAAACCACGCCGGAATCAGCATCCGCCATTGTACGCCACTGTGCAGACGAACTGGTGCCAGCCAGATATGTGACCACTGGAG
>CAZLNA010000241.1:0-4247 GCA_964560485.1 uncultured Desulfobacula sp.
CCCTCCTTTGGAAGTGATTGGCAAAAAGGGTTAAGAATCGGTTTTATTTTCCCAGAAGTCGCGGTTTTCAGAAAGGATATCGTCCATTTCAGCTTCAAAGGACGGATCTGAAGCTGCGTCTTCATCACCGGGGTCGTCTGGTATAAGGTCGCTGAGATTGTCTTCCGGCGCTTCCACTGCTTCTTCCAGTTCCGTCCCCATTTCTTCAAGTGCTTCGTCAATACGGATATCGTCAAGCGCAAGGTCTTCTGAGGCATCGTCTTCAGGTTCCGGCGGGATCAGGTCATCTGCCCGGACCGGGAGATGGTTGCCTTCCCGGTCAAACATGAGGCTTCCGGACAGGTTCAGATCAAAATCAAGCCTGAAGGCGATCTGATTGTCATGGACAACAATCTGACCGCCTTTTGCAGAAAGCACGGTTTGTGCGATCTGATGCTTCAGTATTTCCTTGACCGCATCCAGGTCAAGGTCCTCTTTTATGGCATCGATCAGATCTTTTTCCCCGTTTTTAATAACGTCAGGATCAGTGATTTTCATTGCCGCTCTCCTCTTGTTTTACCGGTAGGCCTCGTCGGCAAACGAACTCTCAATAAATTTATCCAGGTCGATTATTTTTCCGATCTCCATGACATCATGCATATAGCGCTGGATCTTGTCCAGGTCCTCTGCTTTGGGGTAGAGCCCGTCCCAGCGGATGGCCAGCGGCTGGGAAAAAACATTTTTCAATACTTCCGGGTTAAGGCCGAGTTTGCCTTCGGGATCAAGGAAGTTGACCGCTATTCTGGCAGCCCGGATCTTATCGTTCTCAATATATTCACCGGTTTCCACCAGCAGGGAAACAAACTCCTGGACGGCTTCCGGGAATTTCTGGATAAAGTCTTCCTGCATCGCCACCACACAGCAGGGATGATTTTCCCAGCGGGTGGCCGAGTAGAATTCCAGGTTGCCGATATCTCCGACAATGGCTTTGGTGGCAACCGGTTCAGCGACCATGAAGCCGGCGACATCTTCGTTTTCCTTCATGATTCCAGGCATTTTGATGGGCGGAACCACCTCAAACCGGACATTGATGGCTTTTTTGCCCGGAACACCGGGTTTAAGTCCGAGTTCTTTCAAAAATTGATGGGCCAGCATGTGGTGGACAGACATTTTGTGGGGAATATCGACCACTTTATATTTATAAAAGCTTTGAAGTGAATCAAACCGGTGATCATAATGCCTGGACCGGATAAAAGTGGAACCGTTTTTATGGGCAAACAGGACCAGTCTGATGGGAGAATCGTAAGCAAAGAGATCCATGGCAATGGGCCCGAGAACAAATGCGCAGTCAATTTCCCCGCTTTCAAGCCCTTCCTGGATCGGGTTCCAGCCGGCTTTCATGCTGGTGGTCAGATCAAAGTGCTGGGGTTCTACATCCCCTTGTTCAATCCTATGTCTCAGCGCACCCAGAGCAAGGTGGTCGGTGATCTGGATATGGGCGACATTGAGTTCGACTTTGCCGCCCATCATGTGTCGCTGTTTTTCCACCCGCGCGGCAGGACCGGTATCTCCGGACATGGCCTTTTCAATGGCGGCAGAGATCTGGTCTTCATCAAAAGGTTTCGGGACATGGCCGCTGCCGCCGGCATCCATGATGGTTTTCTGCTGGCCCTTGTCTGACTGGGCCGTGGCCATGATGAAAGGCAGGTCCTTGAATTCATCTGTCTGCCGGAGTGCCTGGAGAAATTCCAATCCATCCAACTGAGGCATGTTCCAGTCGCTGATGACAAGATCAGGCTTTTCCGCTTTAACCTTTTCAAGACCATCAGCCCCGTTTACAGCGATGACAAGATTTTCAAACCCGGCTTTATTCAATATCTGTTTGAACATGATCCGCATGGTTCCAGAGTCATCTGCCACAACAATTTTAATGTTTGGATTTACCGCCATAGAAACACTCCTTAAAAATTTGTAACATGCTATATTTTTTTTAATTCTGTTTTTTATTCATGCCATGACCAGCTGAACATCAACTGAAGTTTCTGGAAAAACCGGTCCAGAATAAACCCCAGGATGCCAATGGCAATGATCATGGCCATCAGCTTGTCATATTCCATGGTATCCCTGGCATCATTGATCAGGTACCCCAGGCCGCTGGAAACGCCTAAAAATTCAGCAGGTACCAGGACAATCCAGGCCACCCCGAGGGCCAGCCTCAGGCTGGTCAACATATACGGCAATGATGCAGGTACAATGATTGTCCGTATCAACTGGAAGTTATTTGCTCCCTGGTTCAATGCCATTTTAAGCCACTGAGGATTGATATTCAATACGCCGATGGTTGTATTCAATATTATAGGACAAATGGTTGCCATTACAATCAAAAAATAGACTGCGGATTCAAAACTGGTGAATAAAAGAAGGGCGATGGGCATCCATGAGAGGGGGCTGATCATTCTGACAAATTGAATGGGCGAGTATGAAAGGCTTCTGAATTTCGGGTAGAAGCCCACCATGATGCCCAGCGGAATGCCAATGGCAGCGGCCAGGAAAATACCGATCAGGATTCTTTCCAGGCTGGCGAAAACCGATATCCAGAAACGCGGTTCCCGGGTGGCAGCCATCAGCGCCTTGAATGTGTGTTCGGGCATGAATCCCTGGAACTGCTCCATTCCCGGACGGGTGAACAAAAAACTCGACAAGGCCATCCAGAGGCAGAAAAATAGAAAAAGACCGATCAGTTCGTATTTCCAGCCAAAATCACGATTACCGTAAACGGCATTCAGTCCGACATGCTTGGGGTCTTTATAAATAAACCGGTTAATTGATTTCAACGATCTCTTCCCGTGTATAAGGTTTGGTCATGTCGCAGCTGCAGAATTTTTTAATGCCGCCGATTCTGTCAAGGGCCCGGCTCACAAAGCGGTCATCCACGAGTTCCTCTGCAGCAGCAGAGGTATCAAGATTTTTTAGAAAAGCGGTATCTCCTTCCACCAGGGTGTATTTCATCTGTTCGATGATAAATTCGGTTGCAGAGGGGAACGGGTAGGGTTGAAATCCAATCCGGCTGGTATTCCATTCCGGATGGACCAGTTCGTCTTTTGCAGGATTTTCAAACACTTTGTTCAGGACCTCTCTGGGCACAGGCAGGTAGCCTTCGCCATCCCTGCTCAACAGATAAGCGGTTTCCCCCGGGTTGAGCATGCACCACTCCTGGGCCCGGACAATGGCATTGACCGCTTTTTGAACAATGGGACTGCGCTGATTGATAAAGTGCTCGTTGGCAACGATGACGCAGCAGGGGTGATTTTTCCATATGTCGCCTGAATAGCGCATTATCCTTGCTTTGAATTTAATCTGAGCCAGTGCGTTAAACGGATCTGCTACGATATATCCGTCAATTTTCCGGCCGAGAAGGGACGTCGGCATGTCTGGCGGCGGCAGGATAAAGAGATTCACTTCATATTTTTCCAGGGCAGCATCTGCCGGTTTCAGAACCGGTCTCAATCCCTGGGTCTGAAGGCCCATCTGCATGATCAGGTTGTGCATGGAGTACCAGGAAGGGACAGCCACTTTTTTGCCGCCGAAATCTTTGAACCCCTTTATGG
This sequence comes from uncultured Desulfobacula sp., assembly GCA_964560485.1. Taxonomy (GTDB): domain Bacteria; phylum Desulfobacterota; class Desulfobacteria; order Desulfobacterales; family Desulfobacteraceae; genus Desulfobacula. Next base: position 3,588 of record CAZLNA010000241.1, read on the forward strand.
CGGAATTGCCCCTTACAGTGACGGCGCTGCCGTTGGTGTGATCCCATGCCAGGACTTTGACAGGGACCTTTTGTTTGAATCGCATCCACACGGGAATGGGAAAGAGCATATGGGTGAAATTGAATTTGCCGGCCAGGAATGATTCGGTCAGAATGTTCCAGGACCGGACCATGACCGGGCGTTCAACATCGAGCCCTTCATCGGCAAAGTAGCCCAGGCCATGGGCTACCAGAAGCGGTGTGGCGTCTGTAATGGGAAGATAGCCGATCTTCAGCCTGTCCTGCCGCGGAAAGGCCTGACCTGTCCCGGGCAGCAGAAGGGAGGAACATGCTGCTGCCGCGGTTTTCAGAAAGTCACGCCGTGAAGGGGAATATGCTGTCATACCAGACTCCTTTTTGCAAGGTATGAATGTTTGAACCGTTCAAGTATGTCCGTCCTGATTTCCTTGAATTTAGGATTATTCCGGTCACGGGGATATTCCTCATTTATTTCAAAAATATCTTTGATATTGGCAGGCTCGCCAGCGAGCAGAACAATCTTGTTTCCCAGGAAGATGGCCTCGTCAATATCGTGGGTGACAAAAACCGCTGTGAATTGCTCTGACAGCCAGAGATTGACCAGTTCCTCCTGAATATGAGCCTGTGTAAAGGTGTCCAGGGA
>CAZLNA010000242.1:0-4243 GCA_964560485.1 uncultured Desulfobacula sp.
GACCTGATCTTTCCCCACCATGAAAACGAGATTGCCCAGAGCGAGGCATTGTTCGGCCGACAATATGTGAAATACTGGATCCACAACGGATTTGTGGACATCAACAATGAAAAGATGTCCAAATCCCTGGGCAATTTCACCATGATCAAGGAGGTCCTGGAGTCATATGCCCCTGAAGTGATCCGCATGTTCCTGCTTTCCAACCACTACCGCAGCCCCATTGACTACAGCGAGGATTCCATGCGGGATGTCGGTCTGGGCCTCGACCGGATCTATGCGTTCATGGAGCGGCTTCAAGAAGCCGGGTTGACCGGGGAAGACCCTGAACGCGGTACACTCTGGGACCAGTTTTCAGAGGCCATGAATGACGATTTCAACTCGGCAAAGGCACTGGCATCTGTGTTTGAGGCGGTCAAAAAAGGCAACCGTCAGCTCGACGAGGCCGGTGGACACCTGGACACTGATGCGGCTGCCCGGCTGGGTCAGGATTATCACGACATCAAGGCCATCTCAGACATCCTCGGCATTTTCATGCTTGAACCGGCTGCTTATTTTTCCTCTAAAAAGGAAAAGGCCATGGCTGACCAGGCCATTGATCCGGCCCGGATTGACGCACTGATCCAGGAGCGGGCAGATGCGCGTAAAAACAAAAACTTTGCACGGGCCGACGAGATCCGGGATGAGTTGATGGATATGAAAATTGTCCTGGAGGACGGGCCGGAAGGAACGACCTGGCGGATTGAATAAAACCCTGCACTCAGACCGGAACAGTAACCACGACAAAAATACGGAACCCGCACATAAGCTGGGGATGTTCGCCGGTGTGTTCACCCCCAGTATTCTTACCATCCTGGGGATTATCCTCTTTCTGCGGATGGGGTATACGGTCGGCAATGCCGGCCTTGTCAATTCTCTTATCCTGGTCCTTGTGGCCAGTCTGGTTTCGATCCTCACCACCATGTCCCTGTCTGCAATCGCCACCAATATCCATGTCAAGGGCGGGGGTGCCTATTACCTGATTTCAAGGACTCTCGGCGTCCAGTACGGCGGCGCCATCGGCCTGGTCCTCTTTGCAGCCCAGGCCATTTCCATTGCCTTTTACGCCATTGGTTTCGGTGAAGCCGTCCAGGCCATCCTGCCTGACACCATGAAAGCCTCTTCCCAGGCCATTGCATTGGGATCGGTCCTCTTTCTCTTCGGCCTGGCCTGGCTCGGGGCAGACTGGGCCACCAAATTCCAGTACATTGTCATGGGGCTGCTCACATTTGCCCTGGCCTCATTTTTCATCGGCAGCATTTCAGCCTGGGACATGGGACAGGCAGCAGCGAATATCCGGGCACCGGAAAACGGCCTGCCGTTCTGGGTGCTTTTTGCCATCTTTTTTCCGGCAGTCACCGGGTTCACCCAGGGCGTGAACATGAGCGGTGATCTTAAAGACCCGGGCCGGGCGATTCCAGTGGGTACTTTCCTGGCAGTGGGGCTGTCCACCCTGATCTATTTTCTGGTGGTCATCCTCTTTTCAGGCGCCATGCCCAATGCCACGCTCATGGCCGATTACACGGCCATGAAGCAGGTTTCCCGGGTGCCCTGGATGATTGACGCCGGTGTGATCAGCGCCACGCTCTCGTCAGCCATGGCCTCTTTTCTGGGTGCGCCGCGGATTCTCCAGTCGATTGCCAAAGACCGGATATTCAAGAGCCTGGATGTGTTTGCCAAAGGGTCGGGCGTGACGGACAACCCGCGCAGGGGCGTACTCCTGGCAGGGCTTATCGCCGTTCTCACCATCAGCCTGGGCCAGCTCAACCTCATTGCCCGGGTGGTGTCCATGTTCTTTTTAATTTCTTACGGCCTGATCAATTATGCCACCTTTTTCGAGGCCAGGGCTGCCAGCCCCTCGTTCCGTCCGCGGTTCCGATGGTTCAGCCCCTGGCTGAGCCTGGCAGGGTTTATCATCTGCGCAGGCGCCGTTCTGGCCATTGACATCAACAGCGGTATCATGGCTATCTGCATCCTGCTGGCCATCTATCAATACCTCAAACACCGACCCGGCCCGGCCCGGTGGGCAGACAGCAGGCGGTCCAACTATCTTCAGCAGGTGAAAGCCAATCTTCATCTTGCCAGCAGCGAGCCTGAGCATGACCGGGACTGGCGGCCGTTTATCCTTGCTTTTACCAATGATTCACCGCGCCTGACATATCTGCTTGATTTCTGTCAATGGCTCGAAGGCCGGTCCGGCATGACCGCAGCGGTCCGGATCATTGAAGGAGAGGGGATCAAACTCAAGGCAGAGCAGGAAAAGGCGTTTAAATCCCTGACGGCAAACATCCAGGCCATGGAGAGCCAGGCCTATCCGACCGTGCTTACCGTCCCGGACCTGGCAGGTTCCCTGCCGGTGATCATCCAGTCCTTCGGGGTCGGCCCCATCAAGGCCAATACTGCCGTGATCAACTGGATGGGTGAACTCGGAGAGGGCATGTCCGGCATCGGCGCCACCAATTATGCCGCCAACCTCCAGGCCATTTATCGCGAAGGACTCAACCTGGTGATTCTCCATGCCAATGAAAACCGGCACACAAAGATCCTGGAAACAAAGATCGGGGAGAAAATCATCGATATCTGGTGGAACTATGATGCCTCCAGCCGGCTCATGCTGCTGCTCGCCTATCTCATGACCCGGAAAAAGCTCTGGGCCAGGGCAAAGATCCGGGTGTTTGCCTCTGTGGACGGAAAGGACGGCGGTGAAGTGGATGCGGATCTCCACCAGCTCATGACCGATATCCGGATCAATGCCGAACCTGTGATCCTTTTTGATGATGACCCTGAAACCATCGTAAGAATGTCAGAAAAATCCTCCCTGGTTTTTCTGCCGGTCCGCATCCGCAAAAACCAGGTGCTGGATGTCAAAGGCGGTTCCCTGCTCAAAGCGGCTGCCAAGCTGGAAGAGGCGGAAAAGGAGTTTTCAGAAATTTCCGGCAGAGAGGTTGAGCAGGGCCGCTCAAAGAAGTCTTTTTGCCCTATTTCAATGACAGTTAAAAAAAACAGCCTCGCAATAGTATCTCAGCACACTAGAAGCCATCTCAAAAAAGTTTTTTGAGATGGCTTCTAGTGTGCCAGGACTTTTGGTTAAAAGCGGCAGATAATAGACAAAAGGCTCACTCAGAATCCTTGCTCTTTTTCATCTCAATATACCAATCCTCATCACCGTATAGTTCGTCTGAACATTCAGAACACATACCATGGCTGAAGGATGCATCAGAGTGCTTTTCAATATAAGCTTCAAGATTATTCCAATACCCCTGATCATCCCTTATCTTATTACATTTCGCACAGATCGGTAGTAATCCGCTTAGCTGTTTCACTTCAGACAAGGCTTCCTGTAACTCTTTTGTTCTTTCCTTAACTTTTGTATCCAGCGTTTCATAAGATTCTCGAAGCTTCTGTTCTGCAATTTTTCGGATGCGAATATTTTCCTGTAATGATTTGTTGAGGTTTATCGTTGAATAATAACGCCAGGCTCCCATTAAAAAAATGGTGAGAATCAAAACAAATACCATTATCCAGGTTACTTTAACAACCGTCCAAAAAGGGGTTGGCTTACCATACCATCGAGTATAAATTCTTTTATACGTTTTGGAGTTGACGAGTTCGGCAACGACTCCATCAATTTTTTTTAAAAGAGAATCGTTTTCTTTGTGGACAGATATGGCTCGACTAATTTCGGTTAGAGGTTTACCGACGACTTTTATTCTGTCATCGATTCTGGCGTTTCTCGCCATAATCCATAACACTGGTTCTGGATAGACAAGGGCATCTATGTTTCCCGAAAGTAAGCCAAAAAGAGCATCTTCAATGTGTTCGTATTTTTTAGGAACAACATCAGGATAATTTTTAATCAATACTTCACCAACATTGAGCGCAATCACACCAACGTTTTTCCTGGAAAGGCTTTTTGTGTTGGATATTTTATTTTCACTTTCACGCACAAATATTGACACTGGGAATGTTTCTATAGGTCTGGAAAAAGAAAACAAGGCTTTACGCCTATCTGTAATCCCCATATTCGGTATGAGATCTGCTTCTCCACTTTGGACTGCCTCGAACATCTCCTGCCAAGTTTCTTTAACCAGATATTTAATCTTGAAATTTGCGATCTTTGCAACGGACTCTACTATATCTATTGCAAATCCTTGAGGTTGCCCGGATGTGTCCAAAGAATATTGCGGCGGGAAATCTCTCAATACAG
>CAZLNA010000243.1:0-4236 GCA_964560485.1 uncultured Desulfobacula sp.
ACTCCACACTGCTTGCAATAGTATTTGGGATGCATTTTCAACGGCCTACACAGGGACTCAGGGCTGACGCCTCGCTGGCTGCAGTCGTCACAGATGTAAAAAGGCTTTACCTCCGGGGCGGCCTTGCATACACCGGCCGGCCTTCCTGATATCGTCCCGCATTTTTCGCACTGATACGCTTTCATGATAATATCTCCTGATCGGGGTGCTGGTAAGAGAATCGATCTCTACCGGTGAATGTGCAATCGGGTAAATCCGATGCAGCATGGCATGTCATGTCAGGACAGTAAATTCCCACTCCCGGCGCGGCCAGGGTGGGAATTTAGGGTTTTACGATTTATAGTTCTTTGGGTTTGCATACGTTTTCAGGTTGCGCGGCGCTTCGACCGCACCCCTCACAAAAATGCGTGGCAGGCTGAATCAGCATTTTATAGGCCTCTGGATCTTTTACTTGAAGTCCATCTTCGATATGCCCGCAAAGTGTTTTCTGGTTTTCTTCGCTCATTTTATTTTTCTCCATTCATCTTGTCGTTAATGAAAATTAAACCCGTATCGATATAGCGGTAGAAGCGGGATTCGTCAGTCCTGAAGGTGTTAAGCGATTGCTGCTGGAAACACCGTTCAAAGATTCTGGCTATTCGACCGTGTGAATTTTATATCACTACTGCAGTATGCACGCTTTAGCTCGAAGCCCTTCATCCTTGGCAACGGCCTTATAGCAGGCGCTTCGTTCATACATGCTGGTTGTGCAATAGTCACAGGCTCTTAGGGCATCCGCCATTCGTTTCTTCCCGATGGCGCTGCACATGGCCGCTTTTTTTCTTGAATATGAGTCCATATCAATCTCCAATGGTTTGGTTGGCATGACGGTGATCCGTCATGCTGTATCTTTAAAGTTAATCATGTTAAACAGGCATCCACCCGTTCAGATTCAAAACAGGTCAGATCCAAAACAGGCCGGCTGCCTTATGGAATCGGTCAGGATCATTTATGTCAATTCGTTTTCCATCTGTTTTGAGTATTCGCCGAAACGGGCTGCCCCATTGCATTCAGCCCTGTTGAGCAGCGCGTTCTGGGCTTTTTGTTTGTTCCCCGGTTTTCCGGACCATGCGGACAGGCTTTTTTCCTGAAGGGCACGCCCATAAGAGAAGCTCAACTCCCAGGGGCAGGGTCCCAACCGGTTCATGGCATTTAAATGATCGGTTGCCAGCTCTGAGCTTTGTCCGCCGGAAAGAAAGGCAATTCCAGGTACCGCGGCCGGAACGCTCTGTTTGAAAATTTTGATGGTCGATCTGGCAACGGCTTCCACACTGACCGGTTCCTGGCATTTATTTCCCGGGGTAATCATGCTGGGCTTTAGAATCATGGCCTCAAGAGTCACCCGGTGTTTGGAGAGTTGGGCAAAAACATGTTCAAGGGTATTTTTAGCAACCCTTTCACACACAGCAAGGGTATGGTCGCCGGTCATGAGAATTTCAGGCTCCACAATGGGGACGAGTCCTTTTTCCTGGGTAATTGCTGCATACCTTGCCAGAGAATGCGCGTTGATGGAAACTGCCAGTGAAGATGGCTGATGCGGTCCGATCTGGATGACAGCACGCCATTTGGCGAATTTTGCACCCAGGCTCCGGTATTCAATCAGTCTGTCTTCAAGTCCGTCAAGTCCCCTCGTTGCCTTTTCTCCAAAAGTGCCGGGAATATCGGTGAGGCCCAGGTCTACTTTAATGCCCGGTATAATCCCCCGGTCTTCGAGGAGCCGGGGGAACGCCGTCCCACCTGAATCTGACTGTCTGAGCGTCTCATCAAATAAAATTACACCGCTGATGTAATTTTCAATCTGAGGCGCGGTAAATAAAAGCTCCCGGTAAAACTGTCGGTTTTCGGTTGTGGATTCGACTTGTATCTGGTCGAATCTTTTTTTTATCGTGGGTGAGCTTTCGTCAGCAGCGAGGATGCCTTTACCTTTTGCAACCATGCTGACGGCAGTTTTTTCAAGCTCTGCGATTGTTTTGTCATCTGGATATGATTTGATTGGCATATGGAAATCCCCCCTTTTTAGGGCGTTGAGTGCTTTTGTATATGTACTTCCCGTTTGATTTTTTTATTGAAACGGAGGTGAAACCTATTCCAATAGAATAAGCTCCGTTTACAGAAAAACAAGTTCCTTACCTGTGTCTGATCAGTTATATCGCGCCCAATCAATCTGGTTATAGGGGAAAAATTGGCTGCTCAATTATAATACTGACATTTGGGAACCCTTTTATCTCATACCGTTTCGACTCAAGCCACTTGACACATCTTAAAGTCAATATAGATTATACTCTATGCAATATAAAATTAATCAAACCTAACTTTTTTGCTCGTGGTTATATTTTTATCAATTCGAACGAAAGAAGGAGACAAGACATGAAAGATACAGGAAATATCCACCAGAAAGTGCAAGACCTGTGCGATTGCTACGCATTAAATGATCCGCTTCAGGAGATGGCCCGCCTGAAGGACGAAAAGGAACATGAAGACGCCGCGCTTAAGTGGATCGCGCTTTCTGTTCTCCACGGCATCAACAGCAATGCTCAAGAGATTTCAATTCAGCGAACGGACGATGATCAGGTAACGGTCCGGGCCAAATATAGAACATCTGAACTTCCGTCTCCCAATGGCGCCGGGAAAGCGGTCTTTGAGGCAGTCAGAAACATGACCCATATTGAAGGCGATAAAGGAAAAACGAAATTGGCGCTCGGGTTCAGGGACAGCAGCCTGGATCTGTCCGTGAAACTGAAAAATAAAGGGGACAAAGAGCGCATCATTTTAAAATTTAACTAGCAGGTGCGAAGAATGGTTAACCGGTCTGGGGAAAACAGCCTTTTGGATTCAGCGGCTCACCCCTACGACGGGTCGGTCATTCCGGATTAATATCAAGTCGTTGAATACACCTCAGGCCCGGGACATGAATTTTCGGGTTTCCGTGTTGACCTTGACCGTTTCGCCGATCTCAAGGTATTCGGGAACCTGAATTTCCACCCCGTTGGACAGGGTGGCCGGCTTGGTCCGGGCCGTGGCACTGGCGCCTTTGATTCCGGGGGCGGTTTGAGTGATTTCAAAGGTCAGGGAGGACGGAATTTCTATGGCCACCATAGTTTCATCGATGATCAGGCCGGTGATGTCTTCCATCCCGTCGGTGAGCCAGACCTGTTCATCTTCAATGGCGTCCTGCTCCACCATGTACTGGGCGTACTCAACCGTGTCCATAAAGACATGGAAGTGGCCGTCCGGGTAAAGATACTGAACCGGTTTTCTCTGGAGGTCCACTTCTTCGAGCAGATCTGATCCCTTGTAGCTGTCTTCGTATTTCTGTTTGGTTTTAATGTTTTTGAACCGGATCTTATAGAGGGTGACCGCTCCCCTTGCAGACGGTGTCCTTACATCAATATGCTTGACCATATAGGCCTCGTTGTGAAGCTCAACAACCTGGCCTTTTTTTAAATCATATGCTTTGGGCATTGCTTTGATCTCCTGAGGTGCGCGTTGGCCCTTTCATATCACCAGTACTCAAAAAAAGAAATATCCAAATCTGAGCCGGTTCGGGTTCGATCCCCGGGGGATCCGGGTTTCGGTTAAGGAATTACCACATATTGGGCTTGCAATATGGTTTGATTCTATATATAGTAGGTTTCGCTTGATTTAATTCAATGACTGATTCACGTTTCAAACGACCCCAGGAGTACCGATGACTGAAAAAAAAAAGGATGCGGACCGGATTGATTTTTTAACTGAAAATGCCAGAACGGTTCTGGAGCGGCGGTATTTGAAAAAGGATGCCGCGGGCAAGGTGTGTGAATCACCGGAACACATGTTCAGACGGGTGGCTGCGCATATTGCCCAGGCTGAAAAAAACTATGATCCTGATGCGGATATCCAGAAAATTGAAGACTCATTTTATCGCCTGATGGCCGAATTCAGGTTTCTGCCCAATTCTCCGACCCTGATGAATGCCGGGCGGTCATTAGGCCAGCTGGCCGCCTGCTTTGTTCTTCCGGTGGAAGACAGCATTGACGGTATTTTTGAGGCGGTAAAAAATGCGGCCACGATCCATAAATCCGGTGGCGGAACCGGATTTTCTTTTTCCAGATTGAGGCCGGAGAACAGCAAGGTCGGTTCCACCGGCGGGGTGGCATCCAGCACGGTTTCATTTATGAAAATTTTTAACACATCAACCGAGCAGGTCAAGTAGGGCGG
>CAZLNA010000244.1:0-4214 GCA_964560485.1 uncultured Desulfobacula sp.
CATCATGCATGGTCAGGATCAGTGCCGGTACTTCCGGGCAATACGCGGTGAGGCGGGTCACCACTTCAAGGCCGTCCATACCCGGCATGGAGATATCCACAACAGCCACATCCGGTTTTTTATTGATGGCTTCATCCAGGGCGGTTTCACCATCGGCTGCCTCTGCAATCACTTCAATTTCATTGCTGTCTTCCAGTACTTTTCTTAACCCTTCTCTTACAATACTGTGGTCATCAGCAAGCAATACTTTGATCATGACTTATCCTTTCACTTTGACCTTGCAGCAGATCGTGGTCCCGTCTTCAGGGGAAGAGCGGATATCGAGGCGGCCGCCAACCAGGTTGGCACGCTCACGCATTCCTTCAATGCCAAACCCGTCTATGTTTTTTTTCTTTTGAACATCAAACCCGGACCCATTGTCTGAAATGGTGAGCACGATGCCTTCTTCATCCGCTTCAAGCGAGACAAGGACGGTTGTGGCACTGGAGTGGCGCAGGGCATTTGTGACAGCTTCCTGACCGATCCGGTAGAGGGCGGTCGACACGGTATCATCAATTTCAGGCACCACTCCCTGATTGAAGATGCAGGAAACATTAGACTGGCGTTCGTAGTCTGACAGCATGGATTCCAGGGCATCCGAAAGCCCGAGGTCATCCAGGACCCTGGGTCTGAGGCGGTAGGCCATATCCCTGACATCGTTAATGGTCTGCTCAATGAGTGCACTCATCTGGGTTGCCCGCTGCCCTGTTTTTTCATCCATCCCTGTGAGCATTTTTTCAACCCATACCGCATCGATCCGGAGAGCAGTCAGCACCTGGCCGAGATGATCATGCAGCTCTCTTGCCACCAGGGCTTTTTCCCTTTCCTGGGAGGCAATGATATTCTGGGACAGCTTTTTAAGATTTTCCTGGGCCTTCTCCAGCTGGGCGGTCCGTTTCTGGACCTGGAATTCAAGACCCTGGGAATAGTCAGATAATTTTTCCTTTGCAATCTGGAGATCCTTCTGGACCCGGTTGCGTTCAGTCACATCCACACTGACAGCCAGAGAGCGCTTGATTTGACCGGTGTTGTCCCGCTCTCCATAACAGGAGAGCATGATGTCAATTTTATCCTTGTTCTTTTTGATATAGGTATACGGAATGTCTTTGCTGAATCCGGTGTTAAAAAACCTGGGGAAAATAACGTTCAATGCATAGATTTTTGATTCAGTGGTAAAAAAGTCGACCAGCTCCTTCCCAATGACCTCGCTTCGCTTATATCCCATGACTTCGAGCCAGTGATCCGATACCCGCATGATCCTGCCGTCAATATCAATCGAATGGAGCATGGCCGGTGTTTTATTGTAAATGTCACGGTAGCGTTTTTCGCTGAGGCGGAATTTCTCCTCTGCTTTCCGCCGCCGTTTGATCTCTTTGACACCAAGCTGATAAAGGATTAAAACCAGTATTCCGGCGACCACAAGAATGGAGGTCACCACCGGCCCGATCACCCGGATAAAGGGTTCGGACACCTGTTCGGCAAGGTTGTTGTAATTTCTGAGGCTGACAATTTTCCAGCCAGGCAGGTTTTTTACATCAAGGCTGGAATAAAGATATCGGATATTTTCCTGGCTGATGACATGGTTTTCCGGTGACCGTGTAAACCCGGCCCATTTCCAGGGACCGTTGCCAAACTGCCTGGAATCAAGAATCCGGCTTCTTTTTTCTTCATCCAGCTTCCAGAGAAGCTTAAAGCGCCAGTTTCGATGATTGGCAATAAAAATCATACCGTTGGGATCGACAAATAAAAGGATGTCTTTGGTATTTGCAAAGAGGGTGGTTTCCACATTTTCCACAGATGCTTTGATAACCGCAACACCGATGATTTCATTGGTTTCAGGATTCTTCACTGGAAAGGAATGATATACGCCCCGCTTATTGCTTGTTGTGCCAAGGGCCAGATATGTCGTGCTTTTTCCCTGTGTGGCATCTATAAAATAGGGGCGGAAAGAAAAGTTTTTTCCCACAAAGCTGAAACGGCTGTTCCGGTTGCTGGAACAAACGGTTGTGGCTTCCGCATCCATAAGGTAACAGACCTCGACTTCCAGGGTCTTGGCAAAATGATCGAGAATACGGTTGGCCCGGTAGATCGTGTCGAGGTTTGGGTTTAAAAGCGCCTGCTGGAGCTCTTTAATCCCGGCCATGCTTCTCACCGGTTTGATGTTTTCAGACAGGTAAAATGAAAGCTGGTCTGATAAGAGTTTAAGTCGTGATTTGGCACTGGCTTCATTTTTTTGAAACGCAGCACTCCTGAAAGAGTAGTAATAAAGGACCCCGCCGGTTGAAGCGGATAAAAAGGCAAAAAGCGCCAGAATAAGTATGATGATTCTCAACCGCATGGTTTTCAGTATAACAGGCAGGCTGGCTTTTTCAATGGTTTATGACAAGCACCAATAAAGTTTTCAAGGTTTTGTTTCCAGGTAACGGAAAATGGTTGAAAGTCTTTTGATTTTTTGCTTGTATACAACCATATTATCCAGATTGCCCTAAACCCATTTTAGCTGGTATTTCAGGGAGGAACGGTTTGGAAACACCAACATTTCGGTGCTTTATTGCCATTCGCCTGCCGGAGGCAACGAAAAAATGGCTGAAGCACCTGCAGAAAAATGTGAGAAAGACCGGTGTCCAGGCCTCCTGGCCTAAAGCAGAGACACTGCACCTTACCTTGAAATTCCTCGGACAGGTTCCGGCCTCCAGACTGTCTCTTGTTAAAGCTTGCATGAGCAACGTTGCACGGCAGGTCCCTTCTTTTTTTCTGAACACATCAGGGATGGGGGTTTTTCCTTCCGTCAAAAAGTCCAGGGTGTTCTGGGCCGGTATCCAGGGCCAGACGGACCGCCTGGAAACGCTGGTGTCCGGGCTGGATGCATGCCTGACGGACCAGGCAGGAATGAAACCGGATAAAAAGCGGTTTTCACCCCATGTCACGTTTGCCCGCATTAAACAAAATGTCTCTCCCAGTCACACAATTGCCCTGATTCAATCTTTCGAAGGCCAGAGTGCAGAACCGTTTGATGTGGTTAAAATCTATTTGTTCAAAAGCATACTGCAGCCGGATGGTGCAAAACACGAAGTGCTGTTTTCTGCACCTCTCCTGCCTCAGGATAAGGACGGTCCCTCTGCGGGAATGGCTTAGCCGGTATGGATGCTTCCGGTTTTGTTTTTATGATTTTGTAACAGTGAGCCGGCATTTTCCGTTCTTTGAGATGTCTTTTTCTTCTTTTACCTGGCATGCAGCAAGCGTGGTCTCTGTCTCAAGCCTGGAAAACGGCCCTTTTAGCACGGTCCCGGGAAAAACAGCCCCTTTAAGGGTGATCAGTGGAGAACCGTTTGTTTTGCGGGCCCATTCATAAAAAGCAAAAAAATCCATTTCCAGCTGTCTGATCTTTTTTTCAATGGCCGGTGAGATCTGATCAATTTTATTTTCAATAACGGTTTTTTCTTTTTCAATTATTTTTTTTTGTGCGTTCAATTCTTTAAGCGAGGCAATGGTGGCATCCATCCGTTTTTGAAAAGAATTAACCAGTGTGGCAATATTTTTTAATTTGTCTTTTGGGTAAGTTGTTTTCTTTTCATCAAATTCTTTTGAGAGAGATTCTTTTTTCTTTTTTGCCCGGTCGTGAAACAGCTTCAGCTCCACCATCTTTTGAAATGTTTTACGTACGATACCCTCTTTTTCATTTTTTTCTTCTCTCAGCACATCGAGCGGCTGGCGGGTACGGTTTATACTGGAAAGGATGTTCCGCGTTACTTCAAACAAATGATCTTCAGTTCCCGCTGCAATGACACAGGGGCGGGTACGCTCATTCCCGGCACCGGCAAGCGTGACCCCTTGTTTGCCGAAAAGATCAGAACTGATAATCCGGCAGTTTTCTGATTCAATCCTTCCGCTGCAATAGATCCTCGAATCAATGATTTCATTTTCAATATAGACGTTGCCGAACGCATAAATGGTTGACCCATGGACATATCTGGCCCGAACATCTCCCTGGGATGAAATGATCGACTCGGTAATCCCCACCTGCGACACCACCTGGCCGATCGCTTCTATCTGGGCGCCCCTGATTTCCCGGGCTGTAAGGTTGCCAGCTGTGATTGGATACGCACCGGTAAGATTGCCGGAAATATTCAGGTTAGCAAACGATTCAAGAGGGCCATATTTCAGGTCAGCGTGTT
>CAZLNA010000245.1:0-4193 GCA_964560485.1 uncultured Desulfobacula sp.
TGACCGGACGGTTTTAACCCAGGCTGTGGAGAGATCAATTCGCGTAACAATACCGTTTTCAGTAATCATGATAGAATTTGGGGTCGTCTCCTATAGGTAGTGGTCAGGCGACAATGTTGATGATCTGGCTGACAGGTGCATTGGTCTCAACCGGTTCCGGTGTTTCATTTTCCGGCGCAGGCAGAGGAGCTGCCGGCTCATTGGGCGCTTCATCTGTCTGGAGATCCTGGGCTTCCTGGCTCAGTGTGACCTCAACGGCCCGCTGTGCCGTTGCCGCAGCCTGTTCATCAAGGTCTGTTCTTGCAGCCTGTGTGTTCTGGTTCTCTACCTGTGTATTGGCCGGCTGTGGTGCGGTTGATCCCGCATATGCCGCAGCTGCCTGAAGGTTGTTTATTTCCATGGTTTTCCCTCCCTGGCATTGTCCATGTATATAATAAAAAGAATAACCCTGAAGCCTTGCATTGTCAAATTTTTTATGGATTTTTCTTGACAAAAAAAAAGCATTGATATATACCTTTCAAGTCTTGTCTCAAGGCGCTGCTCCCCAGTAGCTCAGTTGGCAGAGCAATTGGCTGTTAACCAATGGGTCCGCGGTTCAAGTCCGTGCTGGGGAGCCAACCTCTTTCTCCTGAACAATTTTTTTGTTCCTTCCTAATCCCCTGATTGTTTCAGATTTGGATCCGCCCCTTCCTAAAGGTATGAAGTTCCAGCCAGCCTTGTTGTCCACCATTTTCTCAGGCACAATCGGTTGAGGGTTTCGCTGAAACATGGGAATTCAGCATTCCGGCGTGCCGTCATGCATTGCAAAGAGAACGATAGCTTAAGATTATATTTCAATTTGTCATCTTCAATGACACCTGAATTGAAAGACAGATCAGTGTCGGCCAATGATTGTTTTTTCGCAGTTCGCACGTTTCAGAAATTGGGCGTGCAATAGGATTCATTCTTCATCTTCTTGACAAACCCTTTAAAAAGACACTAAAACATATATAAATACTGCGATTCAGGCAGGATATTGAGAAAAAAAACAAATTAAAGGGGCTTTCTTATGAAACTTGTGGTTGGCGGGTCCATCAGTATTGTTCTCGGCATTCTGGGGTTGGTCGTGTTTTTTTCTGATTTGTTAACCATTATTGAAGGGGTTCTTCCCGTTATATTGATCGCCGGCGGGGTTCTGGTGATCTATATTAATCGCCAGGACGATGGCGAAAGCCTTGAAGAATCGAAGAACATGAATTTTGCTAAACCCGAGCCAGCACCTGCTCAAACACCTGCGGCTGAACCGTCAGCGGTTGAACCTCAAACCGTTGAGCCGGTTGATGTGGCTGCCACACCGGTGTCAGCCACAGAGCCTGAACCTGTTTCACAGACCTCTGATGATCAGGCGGCCGGCCCTGAAACCGGGTATGTCGGCAATGAAAGCTCTTTTGTCTTTCATACGCCGGAATGCAAATATGCAGCCAGCAAAATGTGCACCATGCGTTTTGACAGCAGGGAAGACGCCATTGAGAAGGGATACAAACCGTGCCGGCTCTGCAAACCTTAATAGGCCACTGCCATGCATGATGCAAGACCAGGTCAGGACCTGTTCGCCAGCCATCAGGACCAGAAAATCCTGACCATTGACGATGAACCTTTCGTCAGACAGAGTATCGTTAATTTTTTAGAAGATTACGGGTTTACTGTTTTTGATGCTGAAAACGGCCGGATCGGTCTTGAGGTGTTTGAGCGGGAACTGCCGGACCTGGTTTTGCTCGACCTGCGGATGCCGGAAATGGACGGGTTGGAAGTGCTTGAGCAGCTCAAGGCGAAATCTCCACAAACCCCTGTGGTGGTGGCGTCCGGAACCGGGACCCTCACTTCTGTTGTCCAGGCACTGCACCTGGGCGCCTGGGATTATATCCTCAAACCGATAGAAGACATGACTGTTCTCTATCATTCCATTCAGAAATGTCTCAAAGAGAGCCGGCTGATCAAGGAGAACAGGATTTACCAGGAAAGGTTAGAGGAGCTTGTGGCAGAACGGACACAAGCACTTGTAAAAAGTGAGGCAGGGTATAAGGCCATTTTTGAAAATACCGGCACCGCAGCCATTATTATCGAGCCTGACGGCATCATATCCATGGCAAATACGAAATTCTGTGCATTTTCCGGAATGGCACCGGCTGATATCCTGAATAAAAAAAAATGGACAGATTTTGTTTCCGCTGAATACATAGATATCATTCAGAACAGTATCAATGCCAAGCGGGGTCTGGTGAAAAATGATGCTGTTGTTCAGGCAGAAGTCCGGTTCTCAGGCCGCCACGGAGCGGAAATGATTGTTTACTACAGCCTTGGTCTGATTCCAGAGACCGAGCGTATCATTATGTCTCTTCTTGATGTAACGGAAAAGAAAAAAGCGGAACAGCGTTGGAAAGGACTGGAAAAACAGCTTCGCAAAGCGCAGAAAATGGAAGCTATCGGGACCCTGGCCGGCGGCATTGCCCACGATTTGAATAATATTTTAAGCCCCATTCTTGGATACGCAGATATGATCATGCGGTCTGGAGATCCATCCGGGGATAACTATCAGCGCAGTGAAAAGATACAACAGGCGGCCCTTCGTGCAGCCGACCTGGTCAGCCAGATCCTCTCTGTAAACAGTCGCGATCCAGGTAAAAAGCATTTGATAAAAGTCCACCCGGTATCCAGGGAGGTGTTGAAGCTGCTGAACGGCTCTCTTCCGTCTACGATCACCATTGTTGACAAGATTGACCGGAATGCGGGGTCTGTTGAAGCGGATCCCACCCAGATTCATCAGGTCTTGATGAACCTGTGTACCAATGCCTATCATGCGATGGAAGAAACAGGCGGCACCCTGACCGTGGGGCTTGAACAAAGAGTGCTGGAGAAAGCCGATCTTGCCGGTTTCCCGAATCTCAAGCAGGGGCCTGGCAAATACCTGGCCATCACTGTGGCAGATACGGGCTGCGGCATGGGTGAAGAGGTTATCGAACGGATATTCGACCCTTATTTCACCACCAAGGAAGAGGGAAAAGGAACCGGACTGGGCCTTTCCATGGTCTATAATATCATCTTGGACTGTAAAGGCGATATCCAGGTGAAAAGCCGTATCGGCAGGGGCACTGAATTTACCATAATGCTGCCGGAGACTCAGACCCGGGATTATCAGGAAGACAAGGTCAGCATATCAACGCCTGAAAAAATTGGTTCGGGTGAAACCATACTGGTGGTGGATGATGATGAAGACATCGCCCGGATGTGTGAAGAAGGACTGACATTGATGGGGTATCAGGTAAAGATGTTTGTCTCAAGCAGAGAGGCAATGGATTTTTTTGAACAAAACGCCCAGGAGATTGATCTGGTTATTACAGATCAGACCATGCCGGAAATCACAGGTCTGGCGCTGGCAGCCCAGATCCGGGAAGTTAGGCCTGACCTGCCTGTTATCCTCTGTTCAGGTTATGCCGGGACCATTACCAAGTCAAAACTGATGAAAGCGGGTATTGATAAATTTGTTATGAAACCGGTTACGGTTGATGCACTGGCAAAAGAGGCGGCTGCTTTATTAGCCGTGCCGCATGATGCAGACCGCGGTTCATGACAGGGGCAGACAATGAATACTGAAAAGGCAGAGTTGTTTTTAATTCTGGATGATGAAGAGAGCATACGTCAGAGTATTGCTGCCTTCATGGAAGACGAGGGATATGATGTGTTTCAGGCTTCTAGCGGAGAAGAGGCCCTTGAAATCGTCCAAAACCATCCCATTGACAAGGCGGTGGTGGATATCCGCCTTCCCGGCATTGACGGGAATACTTTTATGGTGGAGGCCCGAAAAGTATTGCCGAATATCCAGTTCCTGGTTCACACAGGATCTGCCGACTATATCCCGCCTGAAGCTGTCCGAGCCCTTGGTGTGAGCGCAGATAAAATTCTTATTAAGCCTGCCAAAGACCTTCAAATGATTGCAAACGCGTTAAAGGGATAATTTAAAGGACAACCTGCCCTGTCATGCATCCACGTGGTGAAAAAACAATTCTGGTGATTGATGATGAGGATTTCATCAGAAACAGTATGGTCAGCTTTCTTGAGGACCGCCTCTTTCATGTGGTAGAGGCTGAAAACGGCAGAAAAGGCCTGGCCCAGTTTGACGCACATCATCCGGACATGGTCCTGTGTGACCTTCGGAT
>CAZLNA010000246.1:0-4167 GCA_964560485.1 uncultured Desulfobacula sp.
GTATTAACCCTGGTGTTGCTGCCCTGTATGCTTACCATGACCAATGATGCCAGAGTAGGCGCAGCCTTATTGACAGGCCGAAGCAACGTATTGCGCCATGAACTCGAGCCGGCTTTTAACAGAAATCAGGGCGCTGAAAAAGTAGCAGCGGCCCGATCTGTGATGAGAAAGGATGAATCATGTTTTTCAAAAATATAAACAAGCATAAGCGCCATATCATGCTGACAGTTTTCATCACGCTGATATGTTTGAAAATTCAGACACCGGCCATCGCCGCAACTGGCCAGCAGCCTGAAAAAATGCTCACCCTTGAAAAAGCAAAAGCCATCGGCCTTGAAAAAAACCCGACCATCGCTGCTGCCATGGCGCGTGTTCGTCAGGCCAGAGAATCCATTGTCCAGGCCCGTGCCGGTTTTCTGCCGTCGGTGACCGCCCGTGCAGGCTGGGATTATACTGAAAAAACCACGAAAAACAGTCCTGCGTATGACGAAACTCAGCATTCGAGCCGGGTCTCTGTATCCCAGACCCTGTTTGACGGATTTTACACCCGTTATCAAACCCTGGCTGCTGAAAACAAGGTGAAAAAGAACCAGTCTGCCAGAGAAGATGAAAAACGCCTGCTTTGCTGGTCGATTGCCCAGGCATTTTTAAATACCCAGCTGGCAGAAGAATCAATTAAGATTGCCCGGTCAGATATGGCGTTTAACCAGAAACTTGAAGAAGAGGCACTGTTAAAGGAAAAGGTCGGGGCCGGGTCTTACAGCGATGTGCTGAACTTCAGAACCAGAGTTAATACGGCTGTCTCAGCCCTGCTGACTGCTCAGCAGGACCTGATTGAGGCAAGAACCGGGCTGGCCGCCCTGATGGGATATCCGGATGCAAAGCTGCCTGACAAGGTTTCCCTTGCACCGCTGCCAGAAACAGTGGTGAGAACGGCTTCAATAAATGGGGGTGTGCCTTATGAAACCATTCTTCAGGACCGGCCGGATTTAAAAGAGGCTTTTTACTCGTTGCAGGAAGCGGATGCAGAGATCAGAGCGACTATATCTGCATTTTATCCGACAGTCTCTTTATCTGCAAGCTATGGAACCGGTGCGGGAGATCATTTTCTTGACGATGATGTGATGGGCGCATCTGCAGGGATAAATGTCAGTATTGATCTGTTTTCAGGCGGTTCCAAACGGTCAAAGGTGGCTGAAGCCAGGGCCCGGAAGCGTGAGCTTGAGCACGCCCTGGAAAATACCCGGATCAATGCTATGGCAGATATTCAAAAGACCCTGGCCAATATAACCATTTTAAAGCAGCAGCTGGCGCTGCAGGAAGAAAACACCCATTTGATTGAAACCACAAGGGATCTGGTGGAAAAAGAGTACCGTGCCGGTCAGGCGTCCCTGGTCCGTCTTAATGAAGCCCAGAACGATCTGGTCAGTGCATTGGGGACCCTGTCCCAGAGCAAGGCGTCGCTTATCCTTGCCTTGGAAGAGCTGGACTACTATATTGGAAAAAATTTCAACCCTGATCCTTAAGGAAGAAAATGAAGAAAAAGATCCGGCTTTTAATTATCGAAGACAATCCGGCTATCGTGGCCAACCTGACTGATTTTCTGGAGCCGATGGGGTATATCCTCGATTTTGCCATGGACGGTATCGGCGGCCTCCATCTGGCCATTACCAATGATTATGACGTTATCATTCTTGATATTATGCTGCCCGGCATGAACGGGGTCACGGTGTGTAAAAAACTTCGAAAAGAAGCCGCCCGTCAAGTCCCGGTTATCATGCTCACGGCAAGGGATACGCTTGAGGACAAACTCATCGGATTTGATTCCGGCGCAGACGACTATCTGGTCAAGCCATTCGCTTTAAAAGAGCTTGAAGCCAGGGTGAAAGCGCTGGCAAAAAGGCAGGCCGCTTCTCACAAAATCCTTGAAACCAAGAGTCTGAGAATGGATATGGGGACCTATGAAGTCACCCGCAATGGTGCCCGAATAGAGTTGAACAATACCTGCACTGAGATTTTAAAACAGCTTCTGGAGGCAGCGCCCAATGTGGTTTCCAGAAAAGAACTGGAAAACAGCCTCTGGGGGGATATGCCGCCTGGCAGTGATGTTCTCAGAAGCCATATCTATACGCTGCGCAAAAAGATTGACAAGCCGTTTGATTCCGCATTGATCGAAACGGTTCACGGCATCGGTTTCAGGATAAAGGAAGAGACCCTATGAAATTTTACAAGTCCATCCGTTTCAGGATCGTGGCCGGCTCTGTCCTGTTCTGCGCCCTGCTGATTTTTCTTAACACAGCGACAATTTTCTTTGTCATGGGCCGCGGTATGTCAAAAATGATTGATACCCTGGTTTCTACGGAAGTGGATTATTTTCTTTACCGGTATGAAAAAGATAAAACCACGCCTCTGCCGCATTCCAAGTATATTCATGTCTATAAAACGTTTGACGAGCTTCGGGACAGTGTCAAAGAGGTAGTCAAAGACCTCGGACCGGGGGTACATTCGGTTAGGAAATTTAAAAAAGGCCGGCCGCTTCATCTGGCAGTGATTCAGCTTCCGGACAAAAAAAAACCATACTATATGATCTTCCACAGCAGAGGTTTTTTTGACAAAAATGTCTTTTTGACCCCCATGGAAATTCTTTTTACCCTGCTTGGGCTTCTGGTTGTCCCGTGCGGGATTGCTGGATATTTTCTGGCCAGGGGGATTTTCAAGCCCGTGGTTAAACTTGTAAACCAGATCCGGAACCTGGATCCGGAAAACCTTCAGACCCGGTTTTCCCAGAACCAGCCGGGAAATGAAATCGGAATGCTGTCCCAGACCATTGATGATACCATGAACCGGATCAATGCCTTTATCCAGAGGGAAAAACAGTTCACCCGGGATGCCAGCCATGAATTGCGAACACCTTTGACAATTGTCAGCGGAGCGGTTGAAATCATGGAGCAGCAGCCGGAAGTGGGTCAGAATCCCATGCTGGCCAAACCCTTGAAACGCATATCGGATTCAGCAAAAAACATGCAGACCACGATTGAAACTTTCCTCTGGCTGGCGCGTGAGGAATCCGGCCCGGCTGAATCCTGCCGGGTGGCCCCTGTGGTTCAAAAAGCGGCTGATGATACCCGATATCTGATCGAACAGAAAAATGTCAGTCTCACCATTGATATCCGGCATGACAAGTGGGTGACTGTCAAAGAAGAAATCCTGTATATCGTGGTCGTCAACCTGGTTCGCAACGCATTCCAGTTCACCGCCAGCGGTTCGGTGGATCTCATTCTGGATGAAGAAAAATTCAGCGTTGAAGATACCGGAAAGGGTATTGATCCAAAAGTGCTTGAACAGGTTACCCAGCCGCATGTCAAGACAGAGGCCAGCTGCGGTTTCGGTTTGGGGTTGAGTATTGTATCCCGCCTGAGCCAGCGGTTTGGGTGGAAGTTTGAGATAGACAACGCGACTGAAAAGGGAACCCGGGTGACGGTCTACTGGAAAGAGAAGATATAACGCCTTTTCCCAAAACAATAATGTAAAAGCATTTGGCGTCGTCCAAGCCACCTTTTTTCAGTTGACTTCCCTGATGATTGATTTAGAATCTGAGATAATGATGCATTGTGCAACAAAAAATATCAGAAGGGATGTATATGCAAAAGCAGATTGAGACGATTCGAAAAGCGTCAAGGCAGATTGTCCGGGAATTCGGGCTGCTGTCATCAAAATGCGGCCAGACCGATGTGGGATATGCAGAAGGTCATGCGCTGCTGGAAATAGAGACCTTCGGCCGGCTGACCGCTGGAGAGCTTTCGGTGATTTTAAACCTGAACCGCTCATCAACCGCCAGGACCCTTAATAAGTTAAAGGCCAAAAGGTGGGTGGCAGAAGTTCCAGATCAATCAGATGCCAAGAAAAAACCAGTCGAACTTACCCGGGAAGGCAGAAAGAAAGTCAGCCAGATTCATTTTTACTCAGATTCCCGTGTGGCCAGGGCACTTGGATATCTTGACAAAGATGCCGTCAAAACGATCACAGATGCCATGCATGAATATGCCAGGGCATTAAAACTATCCAGGGTGGAAGAGGCCTATACCATCCGCCGGATCCTGGAAAAAGACAATACTGCAATAAAAAAGATTGTCAAAACCGTTTCAAAAGAATTTAATACCTGTGGAG
>CAZLNA010000247.1:0-4167 GCA_964560485.1 uncultured Desulfobacula sp.
CGTATGATCAGATCCAGTTGGACCCGAACGCCAGGTATATCATAAATGCGGGCAGCGTGGGACAGCCAAGGGATAAGGATCTCAGAGCGGCCTATGTGATTTTTGATTCATCACATCATTGCCTGATAATCCGGAAGCTGACGTATGATAACAAAGCTGCAGCGCGGAAAATACTCGATGCCGGTATGCCGAGGCGTTTCGCCCTTGCGGTGGATAGTGATATCAGTCTATGAATTGAGATGTTTTAAATCACAGACCCCTTTGACAAAATGATAGTCTGTTATGTCTGTTGAGTCGATGAATCCCAGTTCCAGGTCCATTGCCCATGCTGATTTTTTTGAACGGGTATCTGCGCTCCAGAGACATTTTTGTGTGTCGGAAAACACCTTCGGCTGGCAATAGCCCTCAGTACTTGGCGGTGCCAGCAAAGAGAGCAGTTCTTCAATTGTAGGCACCCGCCAGTGAGTGAGCCCTGAAAACCGGTCCTGGGATAATTTTTTCACATATTGTTCTGCCTGACCCCACTGCAACGGGATGCTCGATCCGGACCGCTGCCAGATAAGCCCGGTTGCATGATCGACCACCAGCTCGTCAGAGGTTTCATACCGGTTATTGATATAGCGGACCGGCTGGTGGAATTCGTTCAGAAGGAAGGTCTTTGCCGCATTTTTGGCTAAAATCCGTTCCGGCCTGGATCTCAGGGGCAGGTCCACCGGCTGGTCCGGTAAAGCTAAAGAGGCATCCACGCAGTCCAGATCCGGATCATATTGATCATATAATTGTTCAAGGTGACCGGCCATGGCAGACGCGCTTTGAAAGCGGTCATCCGGATCAGGGGCCAGGGCCTTGTGCATGAACTGATCCCAGTCAAGGCTCAACCCGGGCTGGGATTGGGACAGCAGGGGCATGTGATGACCGGGTAACCGGCCTGATACCATCCGGTAGAGCATGACTCCCGCAGAATACAGGTCTGCCCGGCCATCCGCCTTCTCAGGGGAGATCTGTTGTTCCGGCGCAATATAGAAAGGGGTTCCAATGGCCATTCCCTGCCCGGGTAGAATCGGGACTTCCCCCCGCCTTTTGGACAGTCCGAAGTCCACGATTTTAAGGTTTCCTGTATCTGATATCATAATGTTAAAAGGCTTGACGTCCCTGTGAACAATACCTGCCTCATGAAGCCGGCTTAGGCCGCTTAAAATCTGCCGCAGATAGCTCCAGGCCTGTGCTATGGGAATCTTTCTGGATGGTGTGTCTGCCCAGTAGGTTTCGCCCATGAGCTTGCCCAGGTTCCGGCAGCCGTAATCCATCAGGTAAAAAAGCCCGTCTTCTGTTTCTTCCATGCTCCAGACCTGGACAACATTGGGATGCCGGATATTTGCGATCATTGAGGCTTCACGGATAAAATGCGTTCTTAATTTCTGAATCCCAAGCGTTTGAACCAGGGCTCTGCCTGGTTTGAAAAGCTTGAGTGCAGCCGTCTTTTCGAGCATGGGATGGGTGACCTTGTAAACCCGTCCCATGCTGCCGCTGCCCAGCAGCCTGACAACCGGATATCTGCCAATGGTCTTTTTTTTATGTGTCATTGGGCCCTGAAAGTAATTGATTTTTATTCAACAGACACCATTTGAGCTATTCATCAGGCAGAGAAATCGAAGGTTCTAAAAAGACTTTTTTATTTGCCCGGGCAACTGACATCCGGCAGGCTTGCGGTATTCTATCTTCCCAGTCATGAAATGGAGCCAGACCCACACCGTGGCTTTTCAGGTCAAACGCATTGATCCCGGCCTTCAGGGAACCGGCTGCGTATTTCTGCACAATGGTGCCTGCGGCCACATCCACGTTTTTCATCACACTGGTGATCAGGACCTTACGCGCTTCAGGAACGGTCAGGTACTGGTCGACATCCACGCCCAGTGCTTTTACATTGAATTCAGCAGCTGCCCTCAATCCGCCAAGACCGGTTTTACCGGCCGGACAGAAGAGCACATCCACCCCTTTTTTAAAAAAAGATCTGGCCACTTTATACCCCTGATCCGGGTCATTGAAGTTTTCGATATATTCAATTTTAATGTCAATGCCCTCGTTGATCGACCGGGCACCATTTATAAATCCATAGACCAGCCGGGTGACAGGCGGGATCTTCTCTCCAGCAATGATTCCAATTGTTTGGGATTCAGACATGCAGGCGGCCAGAACGCCGCCGAGAAAGGCGGGCTGATCTTCCTTGAAAACAATGCTGGTGACATTGTCCAGTCCGCCTTCTGGAGTATAACAGTCAGCCACTGTTTCAGGGCACCCCATTCCAGGGGAGTAGGCAAAATCAAGGATGGCAAAATGACGGTCCGGGTATCGCCGGGCCGCTTTTTCCGTGGCATCTGCCTGGGTAAAGCCGATGGTAAAGATCAGGTCTGCACCCTTTTCAACAAGCGTTCTGATATTTTTATCATAGTCGTCCCGCGTGGTGGTCACAATGTATTCAAAGGCAATCCCTGCCTTTTCTGCAGCTTTTTTAGCACCGACGAGGCTGTATTCGTTATACCCGTGGTCCCTGTCCCCGCCGATATCAAGAACCATCCCGATTTTTTTTTCTGCCTGTATTTTATGTGATGACCGGTCGCAACCGGCCGACAGCAATACAAAGAGAATGAATAAAAAAAAGATACTCTTTTCAGTGATCCTGCAGACCTTCATCCACGCTTTCCCGGGCTTATAAAATAGAAGCCAGATTGACTGGCATTTCATCTAAAATTCTAAAACAGATCAAACCTACAATACATTGATAGATAATGTAAAGAAAACAGTGTTCATAAAAAGAGAGTTGGGGTTTTAACCAAATCTTTTGATCATGATCGAGCACCAGGCCGTTTGCGACATCAAAACCCCCCCCCCTTTTACCTGTTTGATTCCACCCGGGAAAAGAAAATTCCAGCGAATTCAGCATCTGGTGTGCCATGGGCTGTCAGGTGGATCTGTTATCCTTAATTTTAATTTAAACTGTTCCTTTTAAATCAGGCAGACATGATCTATTCTTTGTCAAAAATTAATGAGATGGTGATTTATCAGGATGAAGAACAAGAGAAGCGTTAAACAGTATAAACCTTTGTCCAGCCTCTATAGAGGGGCTGTGGCAAATATTCCCCTTGCCATCAGTGCCATCACCTATGGCGGCGTGCTCGGTGTTTTAAGCGCTCAGAAAGGGGTGACCTGGGCGGAAATGTCTGCCATGAATATTCTGATGTTTGCCGGATCAGCACAGTTTGTAATGGTCGACATGTGGCAGGCCCCGCTTTCAGTGGCTGCCATTGCCGTCTCCGTGTTTATCATCAATCTGCGGTATCTGTTGATCGGTGCCTCTTTACAGCCTGTCTTCTACGGCCATTCCATTTATCAGAAAGCCGTGTTCATGCATCTGGTGGCGGATGAAAACTGGGCGGTTACTATTTCCGAACACAGAAAATCGGGGTCAGATCCGTTTTTTCTTTTCGGCGGCGGGCTTCTTCTGCTCTGTGCCTGGTCCTCGGGGACCCTGGGCGGCAATTTGCTCGGCAGTTTTATTGACCAGCCGGAAACATATGCGCTTGATTTTGCATTCACCTCTGTGTTTGCCGCATTAACCCTATCTCTGTGGAGGGAAAAGAGTGATCTTGTTCCCTGGTGTGTGGCTGCAGTCCTGGCCATCCTCTGCGAACAGATGCTGCCGGGCAAATGGTATATTGTTGCCGGCGGGATTGGCGGTGCGGTCGCGGCCGCATTTTTGCACAACAAAAAGAAGGTGAATAAAGGCTGATCAGTAATATGGGTGAAACGCTTTTTATTGAAAACGGACTCATTGCGATTCTGGCCGCATCCGGTATAACCTATGCCTTTCGTCTGGGGGGTCTTCTTCTGGCAGACCGGCTGCCGGATACCGGCCCCCTGCGCAGCTTTCTGGATGCACTGCCCGGAACAATCCTGGTCTCACTGGTCGTTCCAAGCGCTTTGAATGCGGGCTGGCAGGGTCTTTTTGGGGTTGCTGCCTGTCTTGGTATTTATTTTCGGACAAAAAATCTCTTATTCACCATGGCCGGCGGTGTGCTGACGGTGTATCTGATCCGCTCCCTGTTTGCATGAAAATGTTTCTATCCGCCATTTGAACCTTGACTGGGAATACGTGCAACATATTATCCG
>CAZLNA010000248.1:0-4164 GCA_964560485.1 uncultured Desulfobacula sp.
CACCATACCCATGATGCATTCATTGACCTGTTCAGGTGAAATACCGGCCCGGTTCACGGCTTCACGGATGGCCATGGCACCTAAATCTGTGGCACCGATAGTTTTCAAGGACCCGCCGAAACTGCCCAGCGGTGTCCTCACCGCACTGACAATAACTGATTTTCTCATTTGATGACCTCTCTATATATCCATTTTTAATGAAGGTATCTAATACCAGTAATCCGGCTGATAGCCAAACCATTTTTAATTCTTTACAGAAACCCGGCAGCATTTTGACACGGTTTTTTGCAAGTCCGCATTCAAAAGATGGGTTGGGGTTCTGACCCCAGGGAAAAAAGAAAAATTACACCCGGATGCGCCTGAAATCGTATTTTGATTACATGTTGCGCCGGTACTTGCCGCCCAGCTCATACAATGATCTTGTAATCGTGCCCAGACTGCAGACTTTCACGGTTTCCATCAACTGGGCAAAGATGTTCTCATTGTTCAAAACAGCCTGTTTCAACGCCTCAAGTGCTGCCTGTGTGTGATCCCTGTTTTTTTCCTTAAATTCTGCCAGGCGCTCAAGCTGCCTTTTTTTCTGGCCTTCCGAAGCCCTGGACAATTCCAGGTGATTGGCCATATCTTCGTAATCTGCATCCGGGTCCTTAAAAGTATTCACCCCGATGATGGGCATTTTTCCCGAATGCTTGAGATATTCATAATACATGGACTCTTCCTGGATCTTTCCTCTCTGATAGCCGGTTTCCATGGCACCAAGCACGCCGCCGCGCTGGGTAATCCGCTCAAACTCGACAAGTACGGCTTCTTCCACAAGATCGGTGAGCTCATCCACGATAAAACTGCCCTGGAGCGGATTCTCATTCTGGGCCAGTCCCCATTCCCGGTTCACAATCAGCTGGATGGCAAGGGCGCGCCGGACAGACTCTGCAGACGGAGTGGTGATGGCTTCATCAAAGGCATTGGTGTGCAGGCTGTTGCAATTGTCATAAATAGCGCAAAGTCCCTGGAGTGTGGTCCGTATGTCATTGAACTGGATATCCTGGCTGTGCAGGGAGCGGCCCGAGGTCTGGATATGGTATTTGAGTTTCTGGGACTTTTCATCTGCCCCGTATAAATCGCGCATGGCAATTGCCCATATTCTGCGGGCCACCCGGCCGATAACCGTATATTCCGGATCCATGCCATTGGAAAAGAAAAAGGAAAGCGAGGGGGCAAAATCGTCAATGGCCATGCCGCGGGAAAGGTAATATTCCACATAGGTAAACCCGTTGGCAAGGGTCAGGGCAAGCTGGGTGATGGGATTGGCCCCGGCTTCTGCAATGTGATACCCGGAAATTGAGACAGAATAAAAATTCTTCACCTGGTGATCGATAAAATACTGCTGGATATCTCCCATCATTTTAAGAGCAAAATCAATGGAAAAAATGCAGGTGTTCTGGCCCTGGTCCTCTTTTAGAATATCAGCCTGGACCGTGCCCCGCACATTGGAGAGGGCAAAGGCCTTTATCTGGGAAGCTTCAGCCGGATCCGGCTTTCGGCCGTTCTTTTCTTCGAACGCCGCCATCTGCTGGGCAACGGCTGTGTTCAAAAACATGGCCAGCATCATGGGGGCAGGGCCGTTAATCGTCATGGAAACCGATGTATTGGGTGCGCACAGATCAAATCCTGAATAGAGCACCTTGACATCATCAAGGGTACAGATGCTGACCCCTGAAGTACCGATTTTACCGTAAATATCCGGACGGATGTCCGGATCAAATCCATAGAGGGTCACAGAATCAAATGCGGTCGAAAGCCGTTTGGCCGGATAGTCTCGGCTCAACAGTTTGAAACGCTGATTGGTGTCTTCCGGACCGCCTTCACCGGCAAACATCCGGGTGGGATCTTCATCCGCCCGTTTAAGCGGAAAGACACCGGCGGTATAGGGGAAATGCCCGGCCAGATTTTCCTTGCGCATCCAGATATACTGCTCGCCAGGATCCTGGAACCGCGGCACACAGACTCTCGGGATCCGGGAATGGGACAGGCTGCTGGTATACAGCGGGGTCCGGATTTCTTTATCCCGGACATGGTAAACCAGTTCATCCTGGCGGTAGTCCTCCTGGATGGCGGCAAACTCTTCCAGGGTCTGATCGGTCTGCGGATCCACCTGGTTCTGGCATGTTTCGACCTGTTTTTTAAGCTCTTCGAGCAGCTCTGCATTCTGGGTTTGTTCCAGCTTGTCAAGGACAGCCCGGGCATGCCACCGTTCACGCAGGGCACCGGCCTGATCACGGGTCTGATCGTGGTAGGACCGCACCGTATCAGCAATCCGGGAAAGGTACTGCACCCTTTCACCGGGAATAATAATCGTTTTGGAGGAAGACTCTTTTCTTTGCGACCTGGGAAGGCTCGATTCGTACCGGACCTGTTTTTTCTCTTCAATCAGGTCTAAAAGCGCATGGTAGAATGCCGTGACCCCGTCATCATTAAATTTGGATGCAATGGTGCCGTAGACCGGCATCTGATCCGGTGCCATGTCAAAGGCTTTGCGGTTCCGCTGGACCTGCTTTCTGACATCTCTGAGCGCATCTTCGCTGCCGCTCTTTTCATATTTGTTCACTGCCACAATATCGGCATAATCGAGCATATCGATTTTTTCAAGCTGGGACGGCGCACCAAAATCAGCCGTCATCACGTATACGGAGAGGTCGACCAGATCGACCACACGGGAATCCCCCTGCCCGATGCCTGCGGTTTCAACGATCACCATGTCATAGCCTGCAGCCTTGGCAATTTCAATGGCCGGGGCCAGGGCCTCGGGCAGTTCGGTCTGGGACCGGCGTGTGGCCAGGGACCGCATATAAACCCGTCCGGTTTCTATGGAGTTCATGCGGATTCTATCCCCGAGCAGCGCGCCACCGGTTTTCCGCCGGGAAGGATCACAGGAGATAATGGCAAGGTTGACCTGTGGCAGGTCCATCAGGATGCGCATGACCAGTTCATCTGTCAGGGACGATTTCCCAGCCCCGCCTGTCCCGGTAAGCCCGATGACCGGAACACCCGGCTTGGGGTCACAGCCTGCTATCCGGGCCATGATCCGGTCAAACTCATCAGGATCGCTGGCGCCGGCTTCCTGGGCAGCAGATATAAACCTAGCCACCATCCGCTTGTTTTCTGTATTGAGCTGACCCGCATCCAGGCTGGTATAATCTACCCCGGGCTGGTCCATGGTCTTGAGCATATCATTGATCATGCCTTGCAGACCCATTGCAGACCCGTCCTCAGGCGAATAGATACGGGCCACCCCGTAAGCATGAAGCTCATTGATTTCAGCAGGGATAATCACACCGCCGCCGCCGCCGAATATTTTGATGTGGCCGGCATCCTGTTCTTTGAGCAGGTCAACCATATATTTAAAATACTCAATATGGCCCCCCTGGTAACTGGAGACTGCGATTCCCTGTGCATCCTCTTCTATGGCCGCATCCACCACTTCCTTGACAGACCGGTTGTGACCGATATGAATCACTTCCGCGCCTGAGTCCTGAAGGATGCGCCGCATGATATTAATAGCGGCATCATGACCGTCAAACAATGAGGTGGCAGTGACGATTTTGACCGAATGCCGGGGATGATATACCTGGGTTTCCATTTGCCTTGTCTCCTCTTTCAAACCGTGGACATTCTTTTATGCCGGGCAGACCCGGATCATCTGGAATCGCTGAATACCTGACCCAGGATAAACCGGGTCTGAATCTGAATATACGCTTCAAGTGTAAAGTGTTTCTGCACGTGCCATCGCCTGAAGGCCCACATCTGTCCGAGAACGGATATGTTATCCCCTACCAGCTCAAGTGTTTGTTCGTCCATTTCAGGAATGGCTTTCTCCTCTGACAGCGATGTCAGGGTTGCAATAAATATCCGCGTGATATCCAGCTCGCTGGTTAATATGCGTTCCTTCCATTTTTCCGGTAAAAACTGTGTGACCTGGTACATGAGCAGCATATGATCCGCCATCTTGTCACATACCAGAAAATACTCCCGGATCACTTCAGCCAACTGCTCCTTTCCCTTCTTGGTTCCGGACAGGGCTTCCTCCACCGCCTCCTGGACCTCTTCATGAATATTTTTACAAACCAGGTACAGCAGATCCTCTTTGGAACTGACATACTCATAAAG
>CAZLNA010000249.1:0-4147 GCA_964560485.1 uncultured Desulfobacula sp.
ACCTGGAACATGCCATTGAGATCTCACCAGCCTATGCTGAGGCGTATAATAACCTGGGTGAGGTTTACCGGGCACAGAATGACTGCAGCCGGGCCATTGAGATGTATGAAAAAGCCATTGACCTGCAGAACGATTATGTGGCGCCCCACTGGAACCGGGCCCAGGTCTGGCTGCTGACCCGGGACTTCGAGCAGGGATGGCCGGCGTACGAGTACCGGTGGCGGCGTCCCGGCGGTGTGATCCGGCTTTTTGACACGGGTGAGCCCTGGACCGGCCAGAGTCTGGAAGGCAAAACCATATTCGTGTATGAGGAACAGGGCCTGGGCGATACACTCCAGTTCATGCGGTTTCTGCCTGCAATCCAGAACCTGGGCGCCAGGGTGATTTTTGAAGTCCTTGGCAGCCTGGTCCGCCTGGTGGAGACGGCCAGCGGGTTTGACCGGCTCTGGGTGGGCATCCGGAATGTGGACACCCGGCCTGTGGACCGGTTTGATTATCATGTGCCCCTGCTGTCCCTGCCTTATATTTTTAATATCGGGCCTGAGACCATTCCGAACCGGGTGCCCTACCTGTCGGCAGACAAAGGCCTGTCGCAGATATGGAAAAGGCGTTTCAGGCCTGAACCGCGCCTTAAGATCGGCGTGGTCTGGGCCGGATCCACCGTGCACAAAAACGACATGAACCGGTCGGTCATGCTCAGCCGATTTGCCGGGCTCGCCCGGACGGAAGGGGTTGCCCTCTACAGCCTGCAGAAAGACAAGGTGGAAAAGTGGACCGATGCAGCACCTGAAGATATCTTTGTCCAGGATTTCGGGGACGAGGTCTCGGATTTTGCAGATACGGCCGCTGTGATGGATCATCTCGATCTTGTGATTTCAGTGGATACGGCTGTGGTGCACCTGGCCGGTGCCATGGCAAAGGAGGTCTGGGTGCTGCTGCCCTTTTCACCGGACTGGCGCTGGATGCTCGACCGGACGGATTCTCCCTGGTATCCCACCATGACCCTTTTCCGCCAGCCTGCACCCGGCGACTGGGACACCGTGTTCAATACGGTTGCCCAGACATTGACCCAATGGCTAAACCAAAAGAAAAGCGAAAAGACGCATGAGTGACCAGACGCCCCTGCCGTACGGCAGACAGCAAATCAGTGAGGCAGACATTGAAGCGGTCTGCAGGGTACTGAAGTCGGATTTTTTGACCACAGGCCCGGTGGTGGACGCATTCGAACGCAAGGTGGCGCAGTATACAGCCGCTCAATACGGCGTGGCTGTCAACAGCGGAACTGCAGGGCTTCATGCGGCCATGAACGCCATCGGTATCGGGCCCGGGGATGAGGTGATTGTGCCGCCCATCACCTTTGCAGCCACAGCCAACAGCGTGGTCTACCAGGGCGGCACCCCGGTCTTTGCCGATGTGGATCCCCACACCCTGCTGATTGATCCGGATGCGGCAGCAGAAAAGATCACACCGTCAACCAAGGCCATTGTCTGTGTGGATTATGCAGGTCAGCCCTGTGATTATGATGCATTGAACCGTCTGGCAGATAAACACAAACTGGTGCTGATTGCCGATGCCTGCCATGCCCTGGGCGGGTATTATAAAAACAAGCCGGTTGGCAGCCTTGCCGGTATGAGCGTTTTCAGCTTTCACCCGGTCAAACCGATCACCACGGGCGAGGGCGGCATGGTCATGACCGACGACCCGGACCTGGCTGAAAAAATGAGGCAGTTCCGGAACCACGGGATCAACAGGGATTTCAGGACCCGCCAGGCTGAAGCGTCATGGCACTACGAGATCAGCGAGCCCGGTTTCAATTACCGGCTGACCGATTTCCAGTCTGCATTGGGAATGAGCCAGCTTGAAAAGCTCGATGAATGGGTGGAAAAAAGAAATGATCTGGCCGGTCTCTATGATGCCCATTTTTTGTCTGAACCCGGCACCTGCGACAGCGTCCGGCCCCTGGACACGCTGCCCCATGTCCGCCATGCCCGGCACCTCTATGTGGTGCGGATCGATTTTGAGCAGCTTAAAATCGACAAGCAGGCCATGTTCAACCATTTCCGGCAGCAGAATATCTTTTTAAATGTTCATTACCTGCCGGTTCATCTCCATCCCTTTTACCAGGAGAAACTGGGCACGCGCAAAGGGATGTGCCCGGTCAGTGAAAAAGCCTATGACCAGATTTTTTCGCTTCCCCTTTTTCCAGGCATGACCCGGGCTGATGTCCA
This sequence comes from uncultured Desulfobacula sp., assembly GCA_964560485.1. Lineage (GTDB taxonomy): Bacteria > Desulfobacterota > Desulfobacteria > Desulfobacterales > Desulfobacteraceae > Desulfobacula. Next base: position 2,229 of record CAZLNA010000249.1, read on the forward strand.
CCGTGTCTGCACCTGTTTTGATGAATATTTAAAGACAACCTGATCTGATCTTCATTAAAGAGAGAACCCGGAAGAGCCGATGGCAATAATACGGCTGCGGCGTTAAAAAACCAGGGAAGAGTTTTGCTTTTCCCTGTATCACAGATAAAAAGGACAGGGTAATGGCGTTTGAAGAAATAAAAAAAGAAACCTCCCATGCATATGCGGTCCGGACAGACATGGACAGTGTCTATGATGAAATTTTGTCCTACCCGCCGGAAAGACGCAATGAAAAGTGGTCTGTCTCCTGGTCAGATCTGATGATGACCATGTTCATCTTTTTTGCGGTCATGTATGCGTTCCAGTCCGGCAACCGGGATCTTTTCTTCGGGAACGGGCCTGGCAAGAATTTCTTTTCCGACCAGGGATCGAGCAAGGTCATCAATATCGGGGAGACCCTTATCCCGTCCCGGGTCTATGACCAGACCCGCCAGGCCGTGTCCGAGGTCATGGTCGGGGATCCCAAAGACGTCAACCTGACCAGTGAAGGCTCTGTCCGGATTGTGCTTGCCGGCGACCTGCTCTTTGATCCGGGCCGCAACAAGCTCAAGGCGAGTGCCCGGTATCAGCTCAACCAGATCGCCCGGGTACTGAACGAGAATGATTTTGCCATTAATGTGGTGGGCCATACAGACGACGCGCCCACCCGGTCTGAAAAATTCCCCACCAACTGGGAGCTCTCTTCAAGCAGGGCTGTTCAGGTGGCGCGCTACCTGACCGAAGTGACAAAGGTCGACCCTGAACGGATATTCGTATCTGCCCATGCCTATCACCAGCCTGTGGCCCCCAATGACACGGCAGCAGAACGGGCATTGAACCGCCGGGTGGAAATCATCCTGGTGAAACAGAAACCGGTAACAACAAGATAACAAGGCTTTACAACCAGCCGTGCTTAAGGAGACAGTATGCTGACACCCAGACAGATTGAATTTATCAAACAGACCCGGAAGAACCTGATCGGCCTGATCATCTGCGTGATCCTCTTTTTATGCGGATTTTTTATCCACGGCAATACCGGTCTCTACCTCAACCTTTCCGGCTTTCTCATTATTGTGGGCGGCACCTTTGGCGCCACCTTCTTAAGCTATAACATGAAACGCATCGAGATCCTGTTCAAAGTCCTTAAAACCGCCTATACCACCAAACCGACAGAGCCCGGGGACGTGGTCCGGCTCCTGGTGGATATGTCCATTAAACGGCGCGTCAAAGGGGTGCTTGCGCTTCAGGAAGACGAAGACAATACCACCATACCGTTCCTGCGCCAGGCAGTCGGCCTGCTGGTGGACGGCTGCGACAAGGAACAGATCAGGGAATCCCTCAATGCTGAGATGTATTTTTTCCGCATGCGCCGTGATGAAACCCGCCGCGTGCTCCAGACCATGGCAGATGTGGCACCCTCATTCGGCCTGGTGGGCTCGGTTGTAGGCCTGATCGGCATGCTCGCAGGTGCCGGAGAATCGAGCGTGGTCATGGCAACCGTACCCATTGCACTCACCTCCACCCTTTACGGCATCATTTTTGCCAATTTTATTTTCCTGCCCTTTGCGGCCAGCATCCGAGAAAGAACGGTCAAGGAACTCTTTGTCCAGAAGCTGATTGCCGACGGAATTCTGGCCATTCATGACGAGCTCCATCCCAGGATGCTGGAGCGTAAACTCAAAGCATTCCTCACGCCCTCTGCCCGGCACGGCCGCCTGGTATCCTTTGAAAATATTAAAGAAAGGATCAATTTCGAAGAGATCCAGGAAAATGCCGGATAAAAAAATTAGGGAATTGTTAAAAATTTCTTGACAAAAAAATCCAGATCATATAAATATCTTGTGTTTTTTTTGATTGGCCTCGGGCCGTTAACTCAGTTGGTAGAGTATCTGCCTTTTAAG
>CAZLNA010000250.1:0-4145 GCA_964560485.1 uncultured Desulfobacula sp.
CTGGGAGATCAGGGCCGTGCGCTGGTCCGGCAGGCCCGCCTGCTTTTTCTGCAGTGGCGGCCGATCCGTGCAGAGGTGATTGATCTTTCACAAAGCCATGACGAACGCAAGGCAGCATTGATCACCAAAAAAAAGGGGGCTGACCATGTCGCGGAAATGGAAGGGAAAATGCGTGAGCTCAACAGATATGCCAAAACAAAGGCCACGCATTTCCTTGAGCAGTCAGATACAGCCGGAGAAAAAATCAGGCAGACGGTTCTGTTTTTTTTCTCCGGGGTGATTTTTTTCTGCCTTGTCATCGGTCTGTTTACAGCATTTCTGGCAATGAAAAAGGAAAACCGGCTGATCCAGAGCGAGCACCGCCACCGGGTAATGTTTGAAAATTCCCCGCTCGGCATGATCCGGATCTCAGCCGCAGGCCAGATGATGGACTGTAACCGAAGACTGACCCAGATTTTACAGACAGCCCAGACTGACTTTCTAAGTGAACAGACCGGATTCCAACAGAATCTGGCCGTTCAGGAGACGGTTTTAAAAGCCATGAACGGTGATACGGTCAGCTGCGAGACAAGCGTGAAAACCGGGGCAGGGCAGAGCGTGGACATCGAGATGCACTGCAACCCGATTTTTCCGGGTACGCATCACAGCGAAGTCATAGCAGTGATCGAGGATGTGACCCAGAAAAAAAAGGCCCAGAAATATCTACAGGAAAATGAAAAACGGCTGACAACCATTTTCCAGTCTGTACAGACCGGGATTGTTGTGATTGACGCCCTGACCCACGAGATCGTTGATATCAATCCTGCAGCAGCAATGCTGATCGGTCTGCCTGAAGAGCAGATTATCGGAGAAGTCTGCAATGAGTTTATCTGTCCCCGGCAGCAGGGAGAGTGTCCGATTACCGATATGGGGCAGTCTGTGGATAATTCAGAAAAAGAGCTGCTCACCTTTGACGGGCAGCGGATTCCCATTTTAAAAACCGTGTCAAGAATTACCATCCACGACCGGGAGTGCCTGCTGGAATGTTTTCAGGATATCAGCCAGCTCAAGCAGATTGAAGCAGATCTGGTGTCTGCCAAGGAAGCTGCCGAGGCTGCCACCCGATCGAAAGCCGCTTTCCTGGCCAATATGAGCCATGAAATCCGGACACCCATGAACGGCATTATCGGCATGACTGAACTCCTGGACGCCAGCGAACTTTCAGGAGAGCAAAAAGAACACCTTTCAACGATTAGAGAGAGCGGTCAGGCCCTGCTGACACTGATTAACGATATTCTTGATTTTTCAAAAATTGAGGCAGGAAAGATTGAGCTTGAAAATGTGCGGTTTAATCTGCGGATGCTCATGGAAGGGGTTGAAGCCATTACTGCGGTCAATGCGCATAAAAAGAAACTGGACATCTACACCGTGTTTCACCCGGGACTGCCTGATTTTGTGTCTGGCGATCCCGGCAGACTGCGGCAGATTCTGATCAACCTGATCAGCAATGGCATCAAGTTCACGGAAAAAGGTGAAATTGTTGTTTCCATAAGGGTTAAAGAAGCGGCTGATGATCGCATTACCGTTCATTTCAGCGTGACAGACACCGGTATCGGAATTCCTGACCAGAAAGCCAGGAAGCTGTTTAAGTCCTTTTCCCAGGTGGATGCATCCACGACGCGCCGTTACGGCGGTACCGGGCTGGGCCTGGTGATTTCCAAACAACTGGCTGAACTGATGGGCGGCCAGATCGGGGTCAGTTCGGTTGAAGACAAAGGGTCTGAATTCTGGTTTACAGCGTCGTTTGAAAAAACAAAACAGGAGGCAACGCCACTGGCGGTCATGCCCGAAGGTCTGGCCGGAAAACGGATACTCATTGTTGAGAGACACCCGTTGGGCCGTATGGTCCTCAGGCAGAGCCTCGATCAGTGGGGGTGCCTGTTTGATGAGGTCTCGGACGGAGACGAGGCCCTCCAGAAACTGAGAATGGCCGTTGAAATGAAGGCCCCTTTTGATATCGCCCTCATTGATATGCATATTGCCATGACCGGTGAAATTCTTGGCAAAATTATCAAGCAGACGGACGGGATTGATACCACACAACTGGTAATGATGACCGCTTCCGGTACCCGGGGCGAGGTGGGCCGGTTGAAAAAAATCGGATTCAGTGCCTATCTCACCAAACCCATCCGGCAGTCCAACCTGCATGACTGTCTTGCTGCTGTCAGCCAGGGTCATCAGGAAATGGCAGACCCTGAAGAATCTGAGATGATCACCCGGCACAGCCTTGAAGAAGCGCGAAGCCGTTCCGCCACGATCCTGCTGGCAGAAGACAATCATATCAACCAGAAAGTAGCACTCAAGGCATTGAAAAAACTTGGATTTTCCACAGACCTGGTGGAAAATGGAAAGGCGGCGGTGGAAGCGGTACAGCAAAAGGCATATGATCTGGTCTTTATGGATTGCCAGATGCCTGAAATGGATGGGTATCAGGCAACCCGGACCATCCGGAAGATGTCGGCTGAACTTGAGAACCCGGATATCCGGGTAGTGGCGCTGACAGCCCACGCCATGAAAGGAGACAGGGAAAAATGTCTTGCTGCAGGAATGGACGATTATCTGACCAAGCCGGTAAAGATAAAGGATTTATCTCAAATGCTCGATAAATGGCTATAACCTGATGAACCAATTTTGAATAGGAAAAATCATGACCAATACAAAGACCGCCGGGCCATGCTGCCTGGACAGAGAACTGATAGAAAAAACCATTTCATTTCACGGACACAACTGCCCTGGCCTGACCATTGGTATCCGGGCTGCAGAACTCGCCCTGACAAGGCTTGATCCTGACAACAAGCCGGACTGGCTCTGTGTCACTGAAACCGACATGTGCGGCGTGGATGCCATCCAGTTTATTGCCGGCTGTTCTTTTGGCAAGGGCAATCTCGTCCATCAGGATTTTGGTAAATCTGCGTTTACATTTTTCGACAGGGCTGCAAAGAAGGGTTTCCGCGCTCTTTTCACGGATGAGGGCCTGGACGGCGAGACCAGAGAAGAGAGAATCAAGCGTCTTTTACAGGCAGATCTGGATGCCCTTTTCACCATCCGTGAGGTGCATGCACCGCCGGTCAGGCCGGCGCGGATACTCAAAAGCATTGCCTGTGGTAATTGCGGGGAAAATACCATGGAATCGAGAATCCGGATCTTTGACGGGCAGCATTACTGCCTTCCCTGTTTTAATGCGGTGGAACAGAAAATTTAGGGTGCTGGGCAGCCTGGAAAGATCCGGTCAACCGGAATAAAACCGGATCCTAATCATTCTTAAACATTTGATGCGCATAATAACAGTCAGGCGGACTATTTAACGCCTTAATCAGTACCAAAAGGAGAACACCATGGCATTGAAGTATTATTGCACCAATAACGAGTGCAGCTATCCCGGCAGCACCCGTTTTGAAATGACCTTCAAGTCTGAAACCATTATTGATAATAACAACCTTGCTGCGACCTTCTGTCCGTTCTGTAAAAAAGAGATGATGGTATCCATATCGCCGGATGCTGCCGCTGGAACGGATATGGATGTACAGAACAGCTCTCACCCGGCATAAGATCGGCCGGTTACAAGAGTCCTTCCACCCGTTTGACAGCGCAGAAATCACCGCACATGGTGCAGGCTTCGCTGTCTGACGGCTGGGAGGACTCGCGGTAAGCCCTGGCTTTTTCAGGGTCCATGGCCGCATCAAACTGCCCTTCCCAGTCCAGGGTGCCGCGCGCCCTGCTCATTTTATGATCCATCCGGTCCGCATCTTTCAGTCCTTTTGCCAGATCACCGGCATGCGCTGCAATTCTTGAGGCCATGATGCCTTCTTTTACATCTTCTGCTGACGGCAGGCGCAGGTGTTCTGCCGGGGTGACATAGCAGAGAAAGTCTGCCCCGTGCATGGCGGCCAGGGCCCCGCCAATGGCAGAGGTGATATGGTCGTAACCCGGTGCAATATCTGTGACCAGCGGGCCGAGAACATAAAACGGGGCATTATGGCAGAGTTTTTTCTGCAGTTTCATATTCATTTCAACCTCATGCAGGGGAACATGCCCCGGGCCTTCAATCATGACCTGAACGTTATGGTCCCAGGCACGCTTGGTCAGCTCGCCCAGTGTGATCAGTT
>CAZLNA010000251.1:0-4057 GCA_964560485.1 uncultured Desulfobacula sp.
TGCTCTGGGTGAGCACCCGGGGCAGAAAACTGCCCAGGATGAAACCGGCCAGGGTTCCGCTGACCCAGCCTAGATATGCGCTGATTTCCAGAACCAGGATAAAGGACCGGGTCAGCCTCCGCCTGGAAAAGGAGAGGACACTGAAAACCTCATCCGTGACGCCGAAGGCAATGAGAAAAAAAGAGGACCGGGACATCTTTTCAATCCGGGTGGACAGGTAGGCGCTCATGAGAAAGTGCCTGAAGTTCACCAGCAGGGTGGTCAGGATGATGGCGGCAGGTCCCATGCCGGTCATGAGCAGGTTCAGCGCGATGAACTGGCTGGCCCCGGCAAAGACAACGCCTGAAAACATCAGGGTCTCCAGCAGGCTTATCTCACAGTTTCCGGCCAGAATGCCGAAGGCAATGGCGGGCGGCACATAGCCGATAAAGATGGGAATACCCGCTTTAAAGGCATCGATGATGTCGGTTTTCAGCATGGGGTCAGTCATGTCTCCTTTTGAAACAGATCGGGTTAATCAATAGTGACTATTATAGTAGCTACTATTTTCAAGTCAAGGTCTTTTGTGCCGTTCCGGCGACGGGTTTTCAGAGCAGATTCTTATCTTGAAGGGGACTTCGGATGCGGATATGCCGGGCGGCGTCTGGCTGGGTCCATCAGACGACGGCATCTGGCCGGGGCCGCATCTGAGCCCGCGGTTGAACCCCGGGTTTCATGGTTGTCTGTCATCTGAATATGGATGGCTGGCAGCGTCTGAAGGGCCGGCTTTTTATGTCTTATCAAGAATTTTTCGCAGGGTTTCTGACAGGTCTTTCAGTCCGACAGGTTTGCTCATGAATGCGCTGACCCCCATCTCATCTGATTGTTCCTGATTCAGCCGTTCACTGAACCCGGTGCAGATTAAAACAGGCAGTCCCGGCCGGATTGATATCATTTCTCTGGCAAGCATATCGCCTGTCATATCCGGCATGGTCATATCGGTTATGACGATATCAAAGGCATCCGGATCGTTCCGGAAGGCCTTTAACGCGTCAACGCTGCTGCTGAAGGCGGTCACCGCATACCCCAGACGGTCAAGCATTTTGGCCACCAGTTTTGCGATTGAGGGCTCATCATCAACAACCAGAACCCGTTCATTCCCTCTGGGATAATTCTTTTCACTTGACTCCGGGTCAGGTGCGTCGCGACTGTCCACGACCGGCAGGTAAACGTTAAAGGTTGTTCCGATGCCGATTTCAGAATAGACCTTAACGTCACCGTCATATTCTCTGACAATGGCATACACAGTTGCAAGCCCAAGCCCTGTCCCTTTTCCCTGTGCCTTGGTCGTGAAGTAGGGGTCAAAAATTTTGTTGAGCAGGTCCTTTTGGATTCCGGTTCCTGTATCTGAAACGCTGAGCAATGCATATTTACCCGCTTTAAGGATACTGGAGGGTATTTCAGAACCGTCTAACTGTGTTTCCTTTAAAGCCACGGTGATGTCGCCATTGTTTTCCTGAACGGCATGATAGGCATTCGTCACCAGATTCAGGACCACCTGATGAATCTGGGTCGGATCTGCAATGACATTGCCGCACCCCTGACTGATGGACTGATGGATGTTTATATTGCTGGGTATGGTGGCCCTGCTCAGTTTTAATGCCTCTTTGAGCACCTGCTGAATTCGGATTGAAAACCGTTCATGCCTGGCCTGCCTGCTGAAGGCAAGAATCTGTTTAACCAGATCTGCCGCTCTTTTTCCGGCTGTCAGGATTTCACTGGCATTGTCATATTCATCACTGTCCGGAGACAACGTGGATAAAAGTAATTCCGACATGCCGATAATGGGGGACAGAATATTGTTAAAATCATGGGCGATTCCGCCGGCCAGATTTCCGATGGATTCCATTTTCTGTGCCTGCTGGAGACGGGTTTCCATTTCCATCAGATCCGATATGTCATGGTATACGGTTAATTTTGAAATGGATCCGTCCGTGTGAACGATGGGAGAATTGGATGAAAGATATTTTTTATTAGATTGAGGGCTGATAAATTCCTTAGAAGCTGATTTTTTTTTCAGGACGTCTTCAAATGGACACCATGGACAGGGTTGATCCTTCCCATGGATGGATCGATAGCAACGTTTTCCGGTAAAATCCCCCCCGGCAAATTCAATCATGGCAGGATTCATGTATTCTATCCGCCGATCTTTTGAACAGATATAGGTCGGGTCTTTTGTGGCCTCCATTATGGAACGGTATTTGATTTCACTTTCCCGCAGGTCCCGTTCCATTTTTTTCAGTTTCGTAATATCAACATGGGTGCCAACGAGGCGGGTACCCTGCCCCCTTTCATTAAAGATGACGTTGGCCCGGGACAGGATATCGACCCAGCGCCCGTCTTTGTGAAGCATCTTGAATTCCTGTTCAAAACTGTCTCTTTTTCCTTCCAGCACCTGTGCCAGCATTTGCCAGGACGCTTTCACATCTTCGGGTTTTGTCAGCCTTTCCCATTCTGAAAGCTCATTTTTAATTTCATTGTCATCATAACCCAGCAATGATTTCCAGACCGGGCTGAAATAGATTTTATTGGTTTTAAGATCCCAGTCAAAAAGGCCTTGGTTGGCAAATTTTAACGCAAGATCTAACTGTTCTTTGCTGCGCTCAACGTCTTTTCTGGATTGTTTCACCGCATTGTAAGCGTGGGTAAGTTTTTGGATGTTTGACACGTCATGGTAGAGAACAAGCGCAGAATAGTGGATAAACGGATCAATGTTATCCCTGTAATGCGCGTGTTCAACCGCCATGCCCTGAAGCCGTACTGCACCGAAAACAGAGCCGTGGACCTCAAGCGGATAAACCCATGTTTCATATGTCTTGGGGAAACCGGAGATGGCCAGGCTGGATTTGTGTTCTTCCTTTTTTTTAAAAAACGATTTATTGGCAACCGATTTTTGGACCAATGGATCATCAATGGCATCCATCCATTCACTTCGGCCCAGCGTATCCGTATATTTCCACTGGCCCTCATTTTCATAGTAGATGGCTATATTGGATCCCCCAATGGCGCCCACAAGAATTTGAAGAATATGGCCCACAACATTTTTAAACCCGACCGTACTTGAAACCTGGTTGACCAGGGTGACAGCCATGTGAAGATCGGCCTTTTCCTTGCGAAGTCTGTTCAGCCGCTCTTTGAGCCGTCTGTTTTCTTCTCTCAGCGAGTCCAGTTGTTCAGACATCCGTCTCCGTTCCTGTCAGATTTGATAGGCTTTTATTCAGAACCGTCTCAAGATTCGTCAGATCAACGCTTTCCCAGATTAAAGGAAGGCCGGTGCGCCGGCTGACCTGTTCGGCTTCCTCTTTGAAATCCCCGGAGCAGGGGGTCTTTATGCACAGGATATGGGTATGGGAATCCTGGAAGATTTCTTTCATAATCGTCCAGTCTCCAAAGTATTTAAAGCTGATTTTTTCCCAGCGCCTTGCCCAGTCTTCAAAAAGAAAAAATGCGCCGTTTGATAATTCTGTATGGAATCGGTCTCTGCCCAGGAGCAGTTCCACGCAATTCTGGCATGGAACCCTGATGGCATTATTCTCGGCCAGAAGATCGTTTATCTGGGGATGGCAGGTGCCATATACAACCAGTTTGCGAGTAGCGTCCTTTTTCAGGGAGCCGGATAATGCCTTAAACAGTTTTTCCAGATCAATATGCAGGGACGAATCTAAAAACCGGGTCTTAACCGGCCAGTGATAGTGATCGAGGATCTGCTCGATCTCATTTTTCAGGATACCGCATGAAATCAATACAGGCCCTTTTTTTTCATCCTGTTTGTCCGGTTTTTTCACGTATATTGTCCAAATTGTCTGGCAGCATTAAAAAGATGTTCAATGTTCTGCTCGGGTATCAGGTACGGCATGACCAGGGTGCCGAAAATGAAGCGTCCTCCGTCCTTGCCTGCAGCCATGATTTTTTGAACCTCGGCGTAAATTTCTTTTTTGCCCCAGTCCACCAGCGGTATATCGTTTATAACACCGCTGCTGATTCCCTGATCACCGACAATGGCCCTGGATTCTGCAAT
>CAZLNA010000252.1:0-4015 GCA_964560485.1 uncultured Desulfobacula sp.
GCCCTGGATGTGCTCTATGTGCCAGCGCTGCATCTATGTCTGCCCCATGCAGATTGATATTCCACAGCTGATTTTCAATGCCAGGAAACTCAGACCCAGGGAAGAGCGCCCCAAGGGAATTCTTGCCTCCTGTGACATGGCCCTGAGAAATGAAAGCACCAGTGCCATGGGCACCTCGCCTGAAGATTTTGAATTTGTGGTGGATGATGTACTTGAAGAATACCGGGAAGCCCAGCCCGAATTCAAGGATATGCAGGCCCCCATTGACAAGGAAGGGGCAGAGTTTTTTCTCAACCAGAACTCCAGGGAACCGGTGACGGAACCGGATGAGCTGGTGCCGTTGTGGAAAATTCTTCACCTGGCCGGCGTAGACTGGACCTACGGCAGCCGTGGCTGGGCCGGTGAAAACTACTGCATGTTTCTGTCAGACGATGATGCCTGGAAGACCATTACATCAACAACGGTCGGACAGGCCAACACCCTCGGGTGCAAGACCTTTCTGAACACCGAGTGAGGGCACGTCACGTTCTCAGTCCGGGCCGGACTGAAAAAGTTCAACCTTGAACATGCGTTTGAAGTCAAAAACATTTATGAATACTATGCCAAATGGATACGTGAGGGCCGTCTGAAGGTCAGTTCAGACTGGAACAAGGAACTTAAAATCAAGTTCACTGTACAGGACCCGTGCCAGATTGTCCGCAAAAGCTACGGAGATCCGATTGCGGACGACCTGCGCTTTGTGGTCAAGTCTGTTGTGGGTGAAGAGAATTTCGTGGATATGCAGCCAAACCGTTCAAATAATTACTGTTGCGGCGGCGGCGGCGGTTTTCTCCAGTCAGGATTCAAAGAAGAGCGCCTCGCCTATGGTAAAATGAAAGATGAACAAATCAAAGCATCAGGCGCAGACTATTGTATTGCCGGATGCCATAACTGCCATGCCCAGATTCATGAACTCAGTGAGCATTATGGCGGGGATTACCCCGTGGTCCATTTATGGACCCTGATCTGCCTGTCAATGGGTGTTTTAGGGCCTAACGAAAGGGAGTATCTGGGCGATGATCTCAAGGATGTGAACGTATTCCACCCGGAAACCGCCCTCTAATACCTTTTTGAAACGCTCATTTGCAAAAAAACATAAGATCTGCCTGATCGGGCCGGATTATTCCGCTCGATCGGGCAGGTCTGTTCCAGGCATGAGATAATTAGACAGACACGCGTCCCGGTTGAGGTAGGTATCAAGGACCTTCTCTGTCTGTCCACTGATAAAAGGGATCAGGCAGATGTTCCGGCGCTTGATATAATCTGACTGATCCTGGGTGATGGCGCCGCAGATCAGGGTGTCCACCCCACACTGTTCAAACACGGCAAAGCCGGACGGCAATTCTTCGAAATCCACACGTTTGTAATCCCGATGGACAATCTGTTTTCCTTTGACAGAGACAATCAAAAGGGTGCTGGCAGCATCAAATACCGGAGATATACGGTTCCCCCATATGGTTACGGCGATATTGGTCTGCATTTTATCCAAACCCTTTACCCTGGTCCCTGGCGGACACTGGCCTGCAATCGACAGATCCGCTCTATCTGTTCCATCAGTGCTTTTACATCATCTTTGCTTGGCGTTTTTGAAAACTGCATTAAAACGCCCAAACCTTCATATCTGTCATGGAAATCATCACGATTCAATGCGCTGATGACCACACAATGAATCATGGGATTTTTCATGATAACGGTTTCGATCAGTCTGCGGGCGCTCATGTCCTGCAGATCGTCATCAATGATCAGCAGGGTTGTTTCTTCATGGTCAAAGTTCAAAAGGACCTGTTCACCGGAGTCTGCAAAGCAAACCCGGGCCATTGGCGTCTCTAGCAGGGAAGTGATAGAAGAAAAAACCGTTTCTTCCGGCCCGGCCAAGATGATGTGGTTGATAGCCGTCGAAAGGGTATCGTTTGTCATGGTCTGTCCATCCTGAATTAATTATGTCCGGCTCTTGCCGTTAAACGTCACAACTAAAACTTTATAGCAAACCGCATGCCAGATCTTTTTTTTACCGAACAAATAAAAAATAGCGTTTGATTCCAGTAAATTATTAATGATACGATGCGTTGAAGAATCAGCCCGGCACCAGAAAAATCGCAGTTTTGCGACACTGCTGACGGCATGGTGCGGATCAGCCGGATATCATCAACTCTTTGTGATGAAACCTTGAAACCCGACAGCCGGATGTGGTAGGTAACATGATCCTGATAAGGAGAGCTAAGAGCCAAAATCGATGAAGGAGGTTTCATGCCTGGATTTGAACTGTTTGGGGATGAGGAACGAAAAAGCGTAACAGACGTTTTAAACACCGGTGTTTTATTCCGGTACGGCTTTGAAGCGGCGAGACAAGGCCATTTCAAAGCCCGAGAATTCGAAGAAAAACTGTGCCGTATCACCGGTTCGGCCTATTCCCACCTCTGCTCCAGCGGGACTGCCGCCCTGAGCACGGCCATGGCAGCATGCGGTATCGGCGCCGGGGATGAGGTCATTGTACCGCCATTTACTTTTGTTGCCACCTTTGAGGCCGTCCTGAATGCAGGTGCTGTTCCAATCTTCAGTGAGATTGACGAAACCCTCTGTCTTGACCCCGACCGCCTTGAAGCGGTTATCACACCGCGGACCAAAGCCGTTGTTCCGGTGCACATGTGCGGTGCCATGGCGCGGATTGATGAAATCAAAGCCTTCTGTGACAAAAAAGGCCTTGTTCTGCTTGAAGATGCCTGTCAGTCGCTGGGTGCGTCATTTCAGGGAAAAGCACTGGGAACATTCGGCCTTGCAGGTTGCTTTTCCTTTGATGCGGTCAAGACCGTCACTTGCGGCGAAGGCGGCGGGCTGATCACGGACAGCAAAACCGTTTATGAGGCAGCAGACCAGTTTTCCGATCACGGTCACGATCATCTTGGGGGCGCGGACCGGGGTGCAGACGATCACCCCATCCTTGGCACCAATTTCAGAATCAGTGAACTCAATGCCGCGGTTGGTCTGGCCCAGCTCAACAAACTGGATCAGATCCTGGCCATTCAAAAGAAGAATAAACATGCCATTAAAGATGCCATGGCTGACATCCCAGGGGTGAGTTTCCGCTATCTGCCGGATGCCACGGGAGACTCTGCCACTTTCTTAAGTTTTTTCCTCCCCACCCAGGAACAAACCCGGGAGGCGGCTGCCCGGCTGGCTGAAAACGGTGTGGGCTGCCCCTACTGGTATGATAACAACTGGCATTACTACCGAAAATGGCACCATTTGAAAGAACTAAAACGGTCGGCCAGACTGGCGGCCGAGCTTGCGGACAACCTGCCCGACTACAGCAAAGTCCGCCTTGAGGCCTCGGATGACATCATGAAACGAACGCTGTCGATGCAAATCATGCTCTCCTGGACCCAGGAAGATATTGAAAACCGGATCAACGCAGTCAAGGCGTCATTTTAATAAGGATAAACATGTTTAGAAATTTTAAAGTCGTTCCCCAGATTCTTTTTGGAAGAGGTTGTTTTGAACAGCTCGATGAGATCCTGGCCGGACGTCGAGCTGAATCAAAAGACTGAGCTGTGTTTGTAACCGACGACATCTTCAAGGGCAGCCCTTTTGAAAAAAGGCTGCCACTCCACGATGGCGATTACCTTTTATGGGTCAATGTGGATGATGAACCCAAAACCGGGTATGTGGATGAACTGACCCGCCAGGTCAAAGCGTTCGGCGCCTCCCTTCCCTGCGCCGTGATCGGCATCGGCGGCGGCAGTGCCATGGACCTGGCCAAGTCTGTGTCGCTCATGCTGACCAATCCGGGATCTTCCACCCAGTACCAGGGATGGGATTTGATCCAGCATCCCGCAGTCTGGCACATGGCCGTCCCGACCCTTTCCGGAACCGGGGCTGAAGTGTCAAGAACAGCAGTTTTGACCGGTCCTGAAAAAAAACTGGGGCTGAATTCGGATCACACCGTATTTGACCAGGTCCTTCTCGACCCGGAACTGAT
>CAZLNA010000253.1:0-4006 GCA_964560485.1 uncultured Desulfobacula sp.
CCCCGGAACTGATCATTGAGGACTTTGTCAAGGCAGGCGCAGATTACATCTGTGTGCATGCCGAGGCCTGTACACACCTGCACCGGACACTTCAGCAGATTAAAAACCTCGGTGCCAAGGCAGGGGTTTCGCTCAATCCGGCCACGCCGATTTCCACTATCAAGTGGGTGGTTGAAGAACTTGATTATGTCCTGATCATGAGTGTCAATCCCGGCTTTGCAAGCCAGCGCTTTATTGAATCCAGTGTGGATAAAATAAAAAAGGTTCACACCCTGCTCAAAGAGAAGCAGTCTGCTGCCATTATCCAGGTGGACGGCGGTATCAGTGAAAAAACCATTGGTTCGGTTTCCCGGGCCGGGGCAACTTCTTTTGTGGCCGGTTCCGCGATTTTCAACACGCCCGACTACAAGGAAACCATAGCCCGGATGCGGACCAATATCATCACCCCTGAGTGAGGTATCATATGAACAGATTAAATCAGCGCTTTCTTTTTTCTGGCATGGTTGTAGGGTCAATCCTGGCACTGCTGCTTGTTTTTCAAAATACGAATGCCGTTGCCGGCAATGCTGAGACCCAGCCCCTGACGGCTGTTTTCTACGTCCATTGATACGACGTCGGCAAATCAGCCTTGGAGAGGCTGAACGGTGTTGTTAAAGTGGAAAATGGATTTCTGAACGGAAAAGAAATCAACCGGGTCTGGTACCACCCCGAACTGACCAGTATTGACCAGATGAAGTCTGCACTGATCAAGGCCGGGACCTATAACGGCATGCCCATGTAGCCCGCACATTGGATGATGCCGAATCTCGCACCGGATCCATCCCGGGTGGTACTGGTACAGCCGCCCATCCGGGATTTTTACCTGACAAAAAAGCGCACCCTGCCCTGCGGCCTGGCATCGATCGGTGCAGCCCTCCGCCGGAACGGATTCAGGGTCACCCTTGTTGATGCCCTGGCCACAAACCGGGCCGGTCCTGCAGACCTTCCCAGGGTATTGGAACATCTGCCGGACTTTTACGGTCCCAAGGATTTGAGTGCATTTTCCCTTTTTCATGATTACCGGCATTTCGGATATTCCCACGGCCATGTCGGACACCTGGTCCGGGAAAAACGCCCTTTGATCGTCGGCATTTCTTCCTTATTCACGGCCTACAGTGACCAGGCACTTGAGTCTGCTGTAGCCATAAAAAAATTCTGGCCCTGCTGCAGAATTGTCATGGGCGGTCATCATCCCACCCGGTTTCCTGAAAAAGTTCTCCAGGATCCGGCTGTCGATTATGTCCTACGCGGTGAAGGCGAAATCCCCATGGTTCAACTCTGCGATGCTCTTTCAAACAAGCGGTCTCTGGAAGATATCAAGGGGCTCTGTTATAAAACAAAAACAGGTGAGCACCTTTCTGATCCTTACTGGGCAACAGACCTGGCCGATCTTCCCCGGCAGGATATCGACCTGGTCAATACCCGGTTTTATTGTCGAAAAAAAAGAGTGTCTGCATCCATTGTTTCTTCAAGAGGGTGCCCCCTGGCCTGCAGCTACTGCTCTGTATCTGCCACTTCCAGTCACCCGGGTTTTCGGCAGCGGCCAGTGGATGCTGTCGTTGAAGAAATTCAGCATCTTGTTGAAGACCGGAATACCGGATTCATCGATTTTGAAGACGAAAACCTGACGCTTGAAAAACCATGGGCAGTAGAACTGTTTACACGCCTGGTCCCTATCCTTGCGCCCCGAAATGTTGAACTCAGAGCCATGAACGGACTTTATCCCCCGTCTCTGGACGCTGAACTGATCCGCCTCATGAAAGCGGCCGGGTTTAAAACCCTCAACCTTTCTTTGGGGACCACAAACCGAAATCAGCTGATGCGCTTCAAGCGGGCAGATGTGAGACCGGCACTGGAAAAAGTGCTTGCCCTTGCAGTAGAGCAAAAGCTTGATGCGGTTTCCTATATTATCGGGGCAGCACCCGGTCAGAGCGCTGACACCTCTTTAAAAGACCTGATCTACCTTGCCGGCCAGCCCACCCTCATTGGTTTTTCCGTCTACTACCCGTCGCCAGGCAGTCTGGATTACCAGAGGTGTGAAACTTCGGGCCTGCTGCTGGATTCTTTTGCACAGATGCGGGCCACGGCACTCCCGATTGACGAGGCTAGCACCCGGCTCGAATCGGTTACTCTGTTGCGGCTTGCCAGAATCCTTAACTTCATGAAACAGACGGTTAAAACTCAAGGCAGACTGCCTGAGCCCCTTGTTTTTAACAACTCTCTACTGCCCGAAGACCGGACCGCAGCCTCAAAAATATTGCTTCAATGGTTCTTGCACGATGGTATGATACGGGGAAAGGATACGGCCCGTATGCCATTTAACCCGCCTTCAGACCCTTTCCTGGCCAGAAAATTTCTTGAACAGATCCGACTGCTTCTGATCCGCGAACGTATCAACGCCTGAATCAGTCCGCCTGCAGCAAGGTACACAGAATGGTGGCATCAATAAAGAGGCGTTTGCTCAGCTCTTCGCAAGGCCGCGATACACCCGGAACGAATCAACGGAGTAACAGACCAGAGCGATCCAGATCATGATAAAGGCAGCAAGTTTCTGGGCAGAAAAAGGCTCGCCATAGTAGAGGACTGCCAGCAGAAATGTGCAGGAAGGCGCAATATACTGCATAAACCCGACGGTTGTCATGCTCGATCGTTTGGCGCCAATGGTGAAAATCAGCAGGGGCAGCCCTGTCACCAGGCAGGTGCCCACCAGCAGCAGGTCAGTGGACAGGTTCACGCTGCTCATGGCGCCCTGCCCCTGGATATGGGACCAAATCAGCCATCCGCCTGCCGGCAGAGAAAGGATCAGGGTTTCTATAAAGAGGCCGGGCAGCGGAAGAACTGCCATTTTTTTATGAGCCAGCCCATAAAGGGCAAATGTGATTGCAATCACAATGGAGACCCAGGGGAACTCTCCTAAAAAAATTGTATAATATCCCACGCCTGCACCGGCTATGACCAGAGCGGTTATCTGCAGAAGGTTCAGCCGTTCTTTAAAAAAAACCATGCCGAAAAAAACCATGATCAAGGGGTTGATATAATACGCAAGGCTCGCCTGAAGCACATGATCATGATTAATGGCCCAGATAAAGAGGTACCAGTTCAACGCGAGGATGGTGGTGGTGGCAGACAGCCTGGCAAGGGTCGGCAGGTGAGCGAATACGGCCAGGATTTCTTTCCCCCTTTTCTGGAGTGTCAGGATCAGGGCCAGAAAGGCCAGGGACCAGATGGTACGGTGCATCAGCAGTTCAAAAGAAGAGACATGGGCCAGCAGTTTCCAGTAAAGAGGACTCAAGCCCCAGATCAGGTAGGCCGGCAGCAGAAAAGCGGCGCCTGCAGCACTCGAACGGACGGCTTCAGGCGGTTGGACAGTGGTCATCAACCGATCCTTTTATCTCAGAGTGCTCCTTTACATTGGCCTCAATGCACGCCTGCACCATCTGCGCGGTCTGTTCAACACTCATATCGCTGAACTGCTCATATGCGATTTCATCCAGTACAGTCACGCTCATACGATGATACCCGTGAAACCTTAGAGAATATTTGGGCAGAGCGTCTTTGGTGCCGTTAATCACCAGCGGCAGGATCGGTTTTTTCATTTTTTTAGCCAGGATAAAGGCGCCGTGCTTGAACGGCTTTACAATGCCGGTCCGCGACCGCGTCCCCTCTGGGAAAATCATGATGGAGATATTATCGGCAAGCAGCTGTTCACACTGATCCATCATCAGTTTGATGCTTTCCTTGTCACCGCGTTTAAGCTTTACATATCCGTTTAAAAGCATATTCCATCCGATAAACGGCAGACTGAACACTTCTGCTTTGGAGACCCAGCGAAATGGGAAAAAAAGGCGGTAGGCAACCAGGATATCAAGCTGGGACTGATGATTGCAAACCACCACATAGCTTTTTGCCATGTCCATTTTATGGCGGCCATGAATGGTGACGGACCAGATCGGCATCAGCCATGTGT
>CAZLNA010000254.1:0-3993 GCA_964560485.1 uncultured Desulfobacula sp.
ACTCATGGCCGTCCCGATCTGGGAATCCATTTTGGACCCGCCGATGCCGGGCCCGTGCCCTGCCCTGGGGTCCATCACCACTATGGGTCTTTTTTTCGGATTTTTGCTGATTTCAAATTTATAATCCGGCTCATCGCGGCGTTCACCTGTTTCACCCGCAACCTCTGCGACCGGGTTCATGCGCCGTTCAAAAATCCTGACCAGTTTATAATTGACCGGACGGTCAAGTGTTCTGCCGTCACAGATGGTCTGGTAGTCAAACGCCAGAACCGGCGGCTGGCCCTTTTTAAGATGATCCAGATAGGCATTTCCTCTTTTGCGGATAATTTCCGAATACAGAATCGAGCGCTGAAATGCATCATGGATATAATCATACCCATCCGTAAAAACCGACATGGCCGGCGAAATCATATCTTGTGTGTTCAGCATGGGTGTTCCTTTTTACTTTGATGGTTTTGTTTACTTTGATGGTTTTGGCGGGTGAATGACAGCCGTTCCGTCGACCACCATCACCTCATCCTGATTAAAACAACAGGTCTGTAATTCGATTTTATTTTTTTCTGTATCCAGTGATTTCACTGTCACCTGCGAGGTAATGGTATCCCCGATATGGACCGGCGCAAGAAATTTGAGTTGCTGCTCGCGGTAAATACTTCCCGGGCCGGGCAGGCGCATGGCAATCACTGCGGAAATAAGGCCGCCCATCAGCATTCCGTGGGCGATCCGCTGCTTGAAAAATGTCTTTTTCGCATATTCCCGGTCGATGTGGGCCGGGTTTAAATCGCCTGTCACACCGGCAAAAAGATAGATATCTGACTCAGAAATTGTTTTGCTCAGGCTTTCCTGGTCCCCGATTGCCAGCTGGTCTATTGTTTTTCCTCTCATGACGGTTTCTCCCTGATGCGTTACGGCATGATCTGACGGTTGCCGTTATTCTTTGTCTTTTTTTTCCTGCTGGGCCACTGCCTTGGCGAAAAAATTCATCAGATCCATATTTTTAAAGGTCTGTTCAGCCATGGAAGACATGTCCATTCCCATTGCCATATAGTTTTTCACCTGATCATCCATCTGCTTCCTGAATCCCAGATAATTTTCGATCGTGGTTTCAAGATATTGTTCAAAAAAATCGTGGAGGTGGCTTTCACCATATTGAATCACCAGATGAAGCAGGGAAACGGGCAGGATGGAATTGGCTTCCTTGGCCTTGTTCATGATGATCTGGGTGAGGACAATGGCCGTGACATCATCTCCCGTGTTCACATCAAGAACCTTCACCTGATGTCCTTCTTTGATGAGTCCGGCGACATCCTCCACGGTAATGTATTTGCTCTGCTCCGTATTATAGAGTCGTCGATTGGGGTATTTTTTTATCGTGATCGTGGTGGCCATGGCCCATCCTTTTGGTTCCTTATTGTTGAGTGACTATAATATATGTTACATCGCACAATAACCATTGTCAAGCGCCAAACATTCCAAAGGCGCATATTCGCCGATATCTCTGATTTATTGGGTTTTTATATTTCATATCCTCAGCATATCAGCGAAAAATATTTTTTGTGCACTGCAAAAAAATCTCTTGACATCAAAAATTTAAGCGCTATAATTTGGTTCGTAAAGTCAAACAAATAAATCGTATGTTTAACAAGGACGAATCAAGGAGAAAAACAAATGGATGCCACTCAAATCGCAAAACAGATGCTCGGTTTTCAGAAAACCGTTTTTGACAACAGCTTTAACGCCATGGTCGTTGTTCAGGACCAGAGTGAAACCATGATCAGTAACATGATCAGCCAGTTCCCGTGGTCAACCGAAGAAACCAAAAAACAGATGAACGAAACCTTTGCATACACCAAAAATGCCAGAGATGATTTCAAAAAGGCCATTGACGAAGGTTATGCACAGATCGGCAAATTGTTCGATCAAAAATAACCATCACTTACAGGAGAGAAACAATGTTAAACACGCAAGCGTTTACCCAGGCCATTGAGTATCAGAAAACCATGTTTGATAATTCGTATGCCATCATGACTTCGCTCCAGGAGCAGGGCAACAAAATGGTAGACATGGCGTTTGATAACAGCACCATCCTTCCGGACGGTTCAAAAAAAGTCTGTTCCTACTGGATGGACTTTTTCAAACAGAACACCCAGAACTACAAAACCTATGTTGATACCAGTTTTGACAGGGTTAAAGAGTACGTCGAAACTGCAACAGTAGCGACTGCAGCGCCGGCGGCTAAAACAACCGCCAAAAAAACCAAATAAGCGTTAAAAAGGCCGGCAGCGACATCAGCCGGCCTTTTTATTGCTACCGCATCCAGGGGATATCACAACCATGGCCTCTTCCAGAGAACCGTTCCAGTCCAGCCCTGATTTATTTGCTGACCAGATCAATGCGGCCCAGAACCTTTTCACAGGGCTGCTTCGGTATCATGCAGAGTTTTTTACCCCTTTTCTGATATCCTCTGCCTATTTTCTCAACGCAGAACTCGCTGATTCGGCAAGAGAACCGGCTAAAGACCGGACCCAGGACTATTTTGACCTGCTGTCATTCAATCTTGACCTGATGGGAAAAGGCCTGTGCGGTTCTGCAGAGGCGTTTGGCCGTTACGTGAACAAAAGCCTGGCAGAATATTTTGATCACAGCCGCACCCCTCTGCCCGGCACAGATATCGAGGCGCTCAAAACCCTGATCGAAAAACAGATCCATCTGATCAACGCAGTTGAGCATCAATTGCCGGATGCTGTCACAGACATTGCACCTGAATTCGGATTTCATTTTGAAACCCTTCCTGAAGCGAAAATCGACGAGACGCCCCGCTTCATCCTTTACCAGGTCGCGCCTACCAAGCAGGGTATCAATACCCGTAAAACAGTCAAACCGGTTTTCATCATCCCCCCGTTTGTCCTGAGCAGCAATATCTTGAGTTTCATGCCGGCAGAACAGCGAAGCTATGCGCACAGCTTTGCCAACCAGGGGATACCGACCTATATCCGGGTCATGAAGGATATCCAGGAGACCCCGGCGGTTCAGACCATGACCCTGGAGGAAGAGACAGCAGATACCAGACAATTCTGCGAAACCATCATGGCCCTGCACGAGCGCAAAGTCACCCTGAACGGCTATTGCCAGGGCGGCTATTCTGCACTCTGTCACATTCTGACCGGCCAGCTCGATCATGTGGTAGATGCCCTGATCACCTGCGTAGCCCCCATGGACGGTACATTGAGCAAAGGTCTGGGCGGTTTTCTAAAACATCTGCCCACCCGGTTCAACGACCTGGTCTACGGCACCAAGCAGCTTGCCAACGGCAATAAAGTAGCTGACGGCCAGCTCATGGGATGGGTTTACAAGCTCAAAAGCATGGGTACCGAAGCTCCTGTGGCTGCATTTTTCAAGGATATCTTTCTGCTTGACCACATGGAAAAGACCACCGGCAGGATCAATAAAACAGCAGCCGGCCTGAAATACTGGCTGAAAAATGAACGGACGGACATTCCATTATCCATCACCCGGATGAGCTTTGACGCCTACAATATTCCTATTTCTGCCGATGGTACCCTTCCGGTCAAGATCTTTGACAAGGCTTTGAACCTGAAAGATATTGAAACAAAAAAAATCTCCTGGCTGCTCTGCTACGGCGAAAATGATGAACTGGTGGAAAAAGAGGTGGCACTGGCGCCACTTGATCACATAACGGTTGAGACAGCACCGTTTCCCAAGGGCCATGTGGCCATTGCCACATCCTGGTCCCATCCGGAATCCGAGTATGCGCTTCATAAACGATTCGGCAGCACAAAACAATACCGGGGCCCGGTCCGGTTCCAGCTTGACCTTGACAGGGACACCCTTTCTGATAAAACGGTTTCCACGCCTGCGACTGCAGCGAAAAAACCCGCTGCTGAAGAGACTGCTGCTGAAAAACCTGCCGCAAAGAAGCCTGCTGCCAGAAAACCAGCCGCGAAGAAGCCTGCTGCCAAAAAAACAGTTCAG
>CAZLNA010000255.1:0-3971 GCA_964560485.1 uncultured Desulfobacula sp.
GGGCTGCGGCCAGCTTGGGTGAAGGTTTGATTTTCCTGGCTTTCAGGTACTCTGTGAAAATGGTTGAGCAGGCGCCGTAATCTGGACGGATGTCCACAAAAGCAGCCTGATCATAAGACCGGGGGTGGTGATCAATGATGGCGTCAAATTCAAATGCTGAAAAACGCTCGTTATGATCCGGCTGGGAATCAACGATGACAAAGCGATCGAAATCTTCTTTATCAACAAGGTCCAGTGCAATGAGTCCCGGATCAGTATATGCGATCATGGCCAGGTTGTCCGGCCGGCTGATCTTGTTGAAATGGGCAATGACCACTTCACTGACCTTTCGCCACAGTATCCGCCGGATCGCCATGGCACTGGCAATGGCATCCGGATCGGCATTTATGACAACGAGGACCCTTGATTGACCGCTGAAGAGGCTTAAAAACCGTCTTAATTTTTCAAGATTACTCATCAGGCCGGCCTTTTGCTGTCACTGCTGAAAAACAGGGTCAGTGTGATGAAGGCATAGCTGAGGATGGCCAGGATGGCAAATTGACCGTAAAACACCCCCATTGGCGCCAGAACAATCGCAGTCAGCCAGTGTACCAGAATGACGGTGGGTGAATGCAGTTTTATGGGAAAATCCTTGAATCTGCAGATCACAGAAAGCCCGCACAGATTCCATCCGTACAGAGAGGCAAACACATGCATGTGCAGCAGCCATTTTGTTTTTTCAGAGTCATAGGAAGGCGACATCTGAAAGAAAATATAGGCAATCCCGGTAATGGCGGTGACAATAAGAAAACCAATCCCGGATGTCAAAAAAAGTTTCTGCTGCATTTTATCTGCAAATTTTGCATAGAGAAAAAAAACCGTTACCACAGCCAGGAAAAGTGCGGCTGTGACAAATATCTGCGGAATGAACTTTTCAAACAGAATAAACAGAAAAAAGACAATCACCCCGACAGTAATGGTCCAGAAACAGGTTTCCATCAAAACCTTTGATGTTGATCCTTCAATTTTTCGCAGCATCCCGAATACCAGGGAGAGCGTAATCAGGGACAATGGAAAGGAATAACCGAGAAAAAAAGTGTTCAGGGTCAGTTTGTTCATGGATACCCAGTTGAAATATTCATTATTGAGGATCACGACACTGGCCATGGCAATACCGATAGAAAGACAGAGCAGTGATGCCTGGTGAAACTTTTCAGAGACAGAGACCCGGAGTGTGAAAAAATCGATGGGAATCAGGGAAAATGTCTGGATACGAACTGCTTCAACAAGGACGAACAATATGATCGAAACCAGCAAAGTGATTTCGTAGAGGTTGAAAAACGCACTCAATGCATATCCCAGCGAGAAGATAAAAAAGGCTTGAACCGTTTTGGAGACCGAAGTCCTGCCCTGAGTGTAATACAGCAGGATGGTGCCGCCGGTACAAAGGTTGAATAAAAAGATATGAAGCCGTTCAAAACTGTATTCCTCCATGGGGAAATAGATATGGATAAAGCCGAATACAAGGGCGGTAATCATGAGTATGGAAAACAAAAGCTTGAGTTGAGAATTCATATGATCATCATTCCGATTCGTTAAAAGTTTAATCTGCTGTCTGAGAGTGTCCCAGCATGGCGCCAAGGGCATCCGGGAGCCTTTCGTGCTGAAAAACAAACCCGGTATCCAGCAGCTTGGAGGGCATCACCCGGGCACTGGCCAGCAGGGTTTCAACTCCCATCTGTCCCCACAAAAGGCGGGTCACAAATTCAGGCATCACAAAGTTGACGTTTTTAGAAAAAACCGAAGCCAGCGCTTTTGAGAACGTTCTGTTGTCTACCGGATGGGGTGCGGTCAGGTTGACTGGACCTGAAATCCCGGGCTGGTTGATAATGTGCAGGATACCGGACAGGGTGTCTTCCATACTGATCCAGCTCATGTACTGCCGGCCGTGGGAGAGCTGGACACCGCAGCCTGATCGGAATGCCGGCATCATCCGCTCCAGTGCACCGCCGGCAGGTGTCAGTACCACGCCAATCCTCAGCTGTACCGTCCTTATGCCCGCATCTATGGCGTCTAACGATGCTTTTTCCCACTCATCACAGACGTGCGAGATAAAGCAGTCCCCTTTTGGGGCTGCTTCAGTCAGCGGATGATCGGCCTGGTCACCATAATATCCGATGGCCGAGGCGGAAATAAATACATCAGGCCGTGTTTTCATTTCCCTGGTCATTGCGGCCAGAAACCGGGTTGGAATCATCCTCGAATCCATGATCAGCGTTTTTTGTTTTTTGCTCCACCGCCCCCTGGATATATCCACTCCGTTCAGATTGATAACCGCATCCACCGGTCCGACCGCATCCAGATCGAGGATACCTTTGTAGGGATCCCAGAAAACCTGATTTTCGGCCAGGTCTTGTGTGTGCCTCACCAGCTGGATGACCTCATGCCCGCAAGTCTGTAAAAACGGAACCAGGCTTGCACCGATCGTTCCGCTGGCACCTGAAATCAAAACGCGCTTCTTTTCAGTTCTCCCGGATATATTTTCCAGATCATGCTTAAGGATCTGATGCCTGTAGGTAAACATCCGGGCAAAATCTTTTCTGGCATGATTGAGAAAAAGACGCCCCAGTAAACCAAACGGCAGCCTGAATTCGATATGGTCTTCCATGGTCGTTGCCCCGTCCGGCTCTTGAATAAACCGATGGGTATGAACCCACCGTGCAAAAGGTCCCGACACCTGGCAATCCTTGAAGTATTTATTTTTTTCATATTCAGTATGTTCAGCATGCCAGAACATGGGGATATTGAAGATCTTTATCTTAAAACCGACCTTAACCCCCTTTTCAACCCCCCGGCCTTTGCGGTAAATCATTTTCAAAGGCGCCCATGGCGGCGTCAGCCGCTGGATGGCGCCTTCCTGCGAATGCCAGGAAAAGACGGTCTCAACCGGCGCATTAATACGCGTACGTTGGATAAAAAATTCTGATTTCATATAAAAAAAGCAAGGTTTTTGACGCTAATTGTATCATTGATTTTAACGCCCTTATACTATAATAATACTCATCAAGTGAAAACCTTTTTTATGAAGGGATTGTGCCCTGTCAGCGGCATGGTCTTTGCATGATTTCACACAGGTTTATTCAAAAGGTTCTGCAGTCCTCTGGATCTGTCTCAGCCGGTTGTATGAGAAGAATCACTGAAACAGATCAGACTGAGAGCATGATGGACACAAGCAAAGGGTACCAAACCAACCAAAATAGTTAAAAAAAGGAGAACAACAATGGAAAAATATGAGTGTGTATGTGGCTACGTATATGACCCTGCCAAAGGTGATGCTGACTCTGGAATCGAACCGGGAACCGCTTTTGCAGATCTTCCTGAAGACTGGGTCTGTCCGCTTTGTGGCGCCTCAAAAGAAAATTTTACAAAATTAGACTGATTTCCAATCAAGGGAGGCGTACCATTCATGTATAAACCCATGCAAATAGCAGATAAGATTTATTCTGTCGGCTGCCGGGACTGGGATATCAGGGATTTTCACGGATATTCCACCTATGAAGGAACAACCTATAATGCATTTTTGTTTCTTGGCGAAAAGAATATTCTTATTGATACAGTAAAAGAAAAATTTGCTGATGAACTGCTGGCAAATATCAGCAGGATCATAGATCCAAAAAAGATCGATATGGTTATCAGCAACCACACTGAAATGGATCATTCCGGTGCCATTCCAAAGGTAATGCATAAAATCGGGGTTGAAAAACCGCTGTATTGTTCCAAAATGGGTGCAAAAAACCTGAAAAGCCACTTTAACAAAGAGTTTAACTATCAGGTCGTGGGCAGCGGTGAAGAACTCAAAGTCGGAGATAAGACTTTTACTTTTTTAGAGACAAGAATGCTTCACTGGCCCGACTCCATGTTCACTTATCTAAAGGAAGACGGCATCCTTTTTTCCAGCGATGCTTTTGGCCAGCATTACTCAGGGGATAAAT
>CAZLNA010000256.1:0-3970 GCA_964560485.1 uncultured Desulfobacula sp.
AGTTCACGGACCAGCCGGAAGAGTGCGCCATGCTCTGGAATATCCGCAAAGGGCTCTTTCCGTCTGTTGGGGCGGTGCGGCAGGCAGGGACCACTGTGATTATAGAGGATGTGGCATTTCCCCTCAAGCACCTGGCCGCTGCAACCACAGCGCTGCAAAAGATCTTCAGCCGGTACCACTACCATGAGGCGATTATCTTTGGCCATGCACTGGAAGGAAATCTTCACTTTGTTTTTACCCAGGATTTCAGCCAGGCTGAGGAAGTTGAACGGTACCGCCAGTTTATGGATGACGTTTGCCACATGGTGGTGGATGAGTATGACGGCTCACTCAAGGCAGAGCATGGGACCGGCAGAAATATGGCGCCCTATGTTGAAATGGAATGGGGAAAACAGGCCTACGATCTGATGAAAGAGATCAAATCAATTTTTGATCCGGAGAATCTGCTCAACCCGGGAGTGATTCTCACCAATGATCAGAATACCCACATTAAAAATTTAAAACCTCTTCCCGCGGCCCACCCTGTCCTTGATAAGTGCATTGAATGCGGGTTTTGCGAAGCCAATTGTCCGTCCAAGAATTTGACCCTGACACCCCGCCAGCGGATCACTGTGCAACGGGAAATCGCCCGTTTGAAATCAAGCTGCGAGAATCCGTCCCGGTTGAAAACGCTTGAAGCAGCCTATGAGTATCAGGGTGATCAGACCTGTGCTGCAGACGGATTATGCGCCAGCAGCTGCCCGGTTGAGATCAATACCGGGGACCATGTCAAGCTGTTGCGGGCCCGAAAGGCGGCCTCCTGGCTGAGGCAGCAGGCGGCTGACGCTGTTGTTTCCCATTTTAATCTGGTGGCGGCAGCCATGCGGGCTGGTCTCAAACTGGCCGGTCGGATGCATCAGGTCTTCGGCACTGAGCGAATGCTCAAATTGTCCGGTCTGGCAAGGTCTTTGTCCGGCAGCCGTATTCCTGCCTGGAATCCATATATGCCGACAGCGGTCAGTCCACCGGCCGGCAAAAAGGCTGCAGGAAAGAGTATCCCCAGAGTGGTTTATTTTCCGTCCTGCATCAATACGGTCATGGGCCCGGCATCTGGAGATCCGGATCAGGCACCGCTTCACCAGGTGATTCAGACCGTTCTTGAAAGAGCGGGATTCAATGTGGTTCTTGCGTCACAAAACAAAGGGTTCTGCTGTGGCACCCCGTTTGAGAGCAAAGGGTTTTTCCGCCAGGCAGACCATATGTCAAAGGATCTTTCAGCTCTTTTGCTCGAGCTTTCAGACAATGGTCGTTTTCCTGTGCTTTGTGATACGGGCCCATGCGTATACCGGATGCGGCAGACCATGGACAGTCACTTGAAAATCTATGAACCTGTTGAATTTATCCAGGACCATCTGCTTGACAAGCTTTCCATCAAGCCGGTTAAAGATCCGGTTGCGGTCCACATTACCTGCAGCAGCCGGAAAATGGGACTTGAACAGGTTTTCCAACAGGTGTTTGACCGGCTTGCCCCGGCTTCGGTTTTTCCTGATCAGGTTTCCTGCTGCGGCTGGGCCGGCGACCGCGGATTTAATTTTCCGGAATTGACGGCAGCAGCCTTAAAGCCGCTGAAACAATCTCTGGGCGGCAAATGTATGGTCGGTTTTTCCAATTCCCGGACTTGTGAAATCGGACTCTCTCTCCATTCTGGGATCTATTATAAATCGGTTTTTTATCTGCTTGAAAAGTGCAGCCGGCAGGGCAGGGCAGAGAATTGATCCACACCGGGAAGCGGCTGTTTACATTCTTTTTTTTCTCGTTTTCAGGACTGTCACACCGATCCTTTGCTTGACAACGATTCGATTTGTGTCGTATGATCAGACCATTGGACCACAATACTAATTTTATAGGAGAAAAGCCCTATGCCTGAGAAAAAAGAATCCAAGGAAAAACGGTTTGGTGTGATTGCCATTGAACAGGGATTTATTACAAAAGAGCAATTGATGGCCGCCCTGGAAATCCAGGTAAAAGAAGATCTTGAACTTGGCAGGCACCGTCTCATGGGGGTTATTTTAAATGAAATGGGAGCACTTGATGCGTCCCAGATCAAGACTGTGGTCAATAATCTGATCAAGCTGAGCAGTGTTGCAGTGTAGTCTTTTTACATCTGACATGATTCAAGGAGGGGTATGGCAGCAAAGGAATCCAAAAAAAAGAGATTTGGCACCATTGCAATCGATAAAGGATACCTGACTGAAGAACAATTGATTTCTGCCTTGAAACTGCAGGTCGAAGAGGATATCAGCACCGGCAAGCACCGTTTGATCGGTGTGATCTTATATGATCAGGGAATGCTGGACGCCACCCAGATAAAAGATATTCTGGATACCATGCTCAGGGCGGGCAGCGCAGCCGTATAACGGGCTGTTTAAATCTTTTCTCCTCTTTCAAACCATTTTGCTGAACAAAGCTGTTTGAGTTTTCGTTTCAGGCGTTTTCGGTTCAGGTACGTAAACGGGGCGCGCGATACCTTTGCTTTTCCTTTCAAAGCCCGTTCCGGGTTAAATACCAGATCAATCAAATGAATGGCTCTGTTTTTCCGTGACAGGCTGCTGATGCAGCCGGAACAATAACTGATGATTTTGTCTGCTCCGCACTCTGAATCGATTTTTTCTGTCCATGTTGACGCCAGTTCCGGTGCCAGGCAACCCGCACCGCCGCCCTGGCCGCAACAGAACGTCCGGTCTTTGTGGTGCAGCGGTTCGATTAATGAGATGCCCAGGCTGGAAACAATATCCCGGATGGCCTCCTGGATCGGGGCATTAAACCGGATGGTACAGGGGTCATGAATGGCAACCGTGTCCTCGATTCGGGCGGGAAACTCAACCCCCTGGTCTGCCATCACCTCATAAACCGTCTTGATGTTAAATTCCCGTGCGTAATTTGAAAATACCATGTGGCAGCCCGGACAGGCCAGCACAACCGATTGGACATGATTGTCCAACAAATGGCTTTTAAGCTGGGAAAACATTGCCTGAAAATGGTTCTGCCGTCCCAGATCATGTGAAAGCTTGGTGCAGCAGTCGAGGACAATGCCGATATTTTTAAATTTTTTCTGAAGGTATTGATAGGTTTTCAAGGTGTTTCCCGGACGGGTACCGGTCAGATTGCAGCCCGGAAAGAAGATGGTATCACAATTATCAGGCAGACTGTAGAGGGTATACGGTTTGCTTGTTCCTCTGCGTTCAAAATTGATCAGGCCCTGGTGCTGGGAAATCGGTTTTTGCTGATTCGCTGCGGCATGCTGCCGGAATTCCAGAAACATGGCAGACGGATCAAGGCCTTCCGGGCAGACCGCCTTGCACAGGCTGCACAGGCTGCAGTGATAGGCTGCTGACGCAGTAGTGTCAGGATCGTCATCGTGTCGGGCCGCCAAGGTTCCCGGAGTCCCGTGTTCTTTCAGAAAGCGGCACTGCAAAAGGCATTTCCCGCAGTTCAGGCATTGGGCCTGTATGAGGTGTTTCTGTTCGAGGAGACCGTTAAACGGCTGAAGTATGTAGGATCTGTCGAGCATGATGGTTCCATTGGTAATTTTGCCTGATGATACGGTCTAACCTGTTTCAGGTCAAAGTGAAAGAACTGATGAGGATCCGTTTCACTATTGATAAATCTGATATAACCTGACAATGGGGTGTCGGTGTTTCAGGAACAGGTGTTTATCCAATATCCCGGCTGTTTGAAAATGAAACCATTATTATTTAAAGTCTTGGCCTGTAAAGGCATGATAAAGGAAAAGGGGTAAAATAGATACCCAGAACGATTTTTCGCTTCTGTCAGCGCCTGCTGCTGTAGCGGGCAGATATGGATGGGATCAATCACAAGGTCCGTCTTTACCACAGTGACGGTTCCAATGCTGAACCTTGCTGGAAAGAACAATTTAACTGGCTGTCTGTAGTGGTGCCGGAGACATCCGGGGCTGAAGTGAGTGTTCAGC
>CAZLNA010000257.1:0-3966 GCA_964560485.1 uncultured Desulfobacula sp.
CTTTAACCTTATGCAAGAAATCCAAAGGGATCGGTATTATCTTTTATGTGATTTATCCTTTGCCCTGTGCTAAGATGGATGGTGAACGATAACAGAACAGGACTTGATTTATGACTTCACAGACCACAACGACTATCCATGTTGACGGCATGAGCTGCCAACACTGTTCTGGCGCTGTCCAGCGTGCGCTGGAAAACATTAACGGGATCTCCAATGTATCGGTCGATCTTGACGGCAAATCCGCCTCATTTGATGCATCCTCCCCCCAGCTCATTGACCTGGCCGTCCAGGAAGTGATCGAAGCCGGATACAAGGCCTCTAAATAGTCAGCTAGTTCCGGCCAGTGTCTATCGGTCGGATGTTTCAAAGCTGAGTTCTACTCTGGCAGGACTGATATTGACCACGTGAACCCTGTCATTGGGCAGGTCAAGATTGCGCTGGGTCAGGTGGAAAGAGTGCGTGCCTGAACGGGCAGTAAAAAGATCAAGCGATGCACTGATATTATTTTTATTCAAAAGGCTGACATCTTTTCTCAACCCTCTGCAGGTAATCAGGATACTGGCATCCACCGCGCCTTCAAGCCTGAGATCAGCCGGGACGTTTTCCAGCTGCAGAGAGAGCGGGATGCGTTTTTCAAAATTCTGCTGACCGGCAAATGCAAGCCATAAGGCAAACACCGATACAAATACAGCCAGTTTTACCTGATAGCGGCGGGTAACCCAGGACAAAAGCCGTTCTTTGAGATGCCCGTTTTTCGATTGTCCTGCAGATTGGGCCAGTTCCAGGACCTTCTCAGCCAGGGCCTCCTTGGTGTCAACCTTTTCAATTTTCTGATCCACTGCCAGGCTGACTTCTCCGCGCTCTTCAGACACAATAACGACACAGGCATCACACTGTTCAGTCAGCCCAAGCGCTGCCCTGTGGCGGGTGCCCCACTCCTTGGGAAGGTCCTCCCTGACAGAGAGGGGTAAAAAGCAGGATGCTTTCAGGATCCTGCCGTTGCTGATCAGCCCGGCACCGTCATGAAGCGGAGAGTCCTTGACAAAAAGAGAGGTCAGCACTTCCGGAACCGGCTCGCTTTCAATGGCAACCCCTTTGGTAATCAGATCAAACACCAGGTCTGACCGCTCAAAAACAATCAGGGCGCCCATTTTTTTCTTTGCCGCATCAAAGGCCCATTCACTGAACCCGCGGACCCAGGCATCTGCAGCATCAGACTGACGGTATCCCAGTTTTTTCAATGGATTAAACCGCTCAAGCATCTGCCGGATCTCTTTTTGGAACAGAATAATCAAAAGAATAACAAAGACCTGCCAAAGGATCTGGAATACCCAGGTGGTTAAAAACAGGCCCCAGGTTTCAGCCAGAACATAGATCCCGCTGAGCAGAACAATCCCTGCAAGGGCTTTAAAGGCTTTTGTCCCCCAGAACCAGACATATAGTTGATATGTCACAATGCTGATAAAGAGGATATCAAGAATATCAGGGAATCTGATATTTGCGAGTATGGCAACCAGGTTCATTTCCAATATGTCCTATTGTTCATTTAAATTGTCGACCACCGCTTACATTGCTTCCCGGCCCAGGTTGATCCCGATGGATTCGGCACATTGGATCAACTGGGAATCGAGCCCTATTTCACGGACTTTTCCAGCCAGATCTGCCAGATCTACCAGGGCCACATCAGGGGTCTGAAGGGAGACCATTGTACCGAACGCCCCTTTTGACGCCGCATCCACTGCAAAAGCACCCAGCCGCGTACCAAGCACACGGTCAAAGGCAATGGGAGAACCGCCCCGCTGAATATGGCCCAGAACCGTTGTACGGACTTCAAGGTCAATCTGCTGCTCGATCTGCTTTGCCAGGTAAAAACCGACGCCGCCCAGTTTTTCAACGCCCTGGAGCCGTACTGATGCATCCTGAAGCGTAATGGCTGAACCGCCTTCTTCCCGGGCACCTTCTGCGACCATGATGATGCTGAACGGGCTTCCGCCGTTCTTTCGTAGTGCTATTTTTTTTATGACGTTTTCGATTTTATACTCAATCTCGGGAATCAGAATAATATGCGCGCCGCCTGCGATACCGGCCTCAAGCGCAATCCATCCGGCATTGCGCCCCATCACTTCAAGTATCATCACCCGGTGGTGGCTCCTGCCGGTGGTGTGCAGGCGGTCCATGGCATCACAGGCCACCTGGACAGCTGTCTGAAATCCGAATGTATAATCGGTTTTCTCTAAATCATTATCAATGGTTTTCGGTATCCCGATTACCGGGATCCCTTTTTTAAAGAACCGGTAACCAATCTCAAGCGTCCCTTCACCACCAATGACAAAAAGGCAGTCCAGATCCAGTTCGTTATAGGTGTCGACAGCTTTTTGTGAATAGTCATGTGTCACGATCTCCCCTGAAGGGGAGCGCTCCCTGTATTCAAACGGATTTCCCTTGTTTGTCGTTCCCAGAATAGTGCCGCCGAGTGTCAGGATATCTTTTGTAGACCGGACCGTCAGGTCCTGTGTACGGCCGTTTATCAGTCCTTCAAAACCGCCTTCAATACCGATAACCTGTGCATTGTGCTGGATGACAGCAGCCCGTGTAACCGCCCGGATCACTGCATTCAGGCCGGAACAGTCGCCACCGCCGGTCAGGATGCCCACACGCTTAAGTGTCATCATCGCCTCCAAAAGATTCAGGTTGGCTGCCAAATGCGCCTGGATTCTCTCTTTTTAAACCAAAAAACATCATTTGTATAGCCAAATCAATGGCTCCGGCCTTTCGCAGCACCGGCCTGCCGCAGAAAAAAACTGCTTTGACAAGGCTTTGCTGTCCACAATTTGCTGGAATTTTTTCCTTCTTGAGGGTACATTAACCCTGAATTGAATCCGGTTTGGAAAACAGGTTTGAAACCATAGCAGAAACTACTAATTATAAACAGGTTATCACATGCATCCGGTGTTTGAATATCTGGTTCTGG
This sequence comes from uncultured Desulfobacula sp., assembly GCA_964560485.1. GTDB lineage: Bacteria > Desulfobacterota > Desulfobacteria > Desulfobacterales > Desulfobacteraceae > Desulfobacula. The sequence continues at coordinate 2,972 of CAZLNA010000257.1, forward strand.
GCATCTATTTTCCCTTTGCCGCTCTGTTGCTCATCTACGGTCTGAACGCTTATGTCCTTGTCTTTTTATACCTGAAAAACAGGCACCGCCACCAGCCGGTACAGCAGGCCTGCCAGGCGGCCGGGTCAAAAACGCTTAAAGAGACAGACCTTCCATTTGTCACCACCCAGATTCCCATCTATAATGAATACAATGTGGTTCAACGGGTGATTGAAGCGGCCTGTGCAATGGATTACCCCAAAACAAAACACCAGATACAGGTGCTGGATGACTCCACAGATGAAACCGCCGCTCTCATCGACAGGATCGTCCCGCCACTCATCAGTGACGGCCACGACATTGAGGTTATCCGAAGGTCTGACCGGACCGGGTTCAAGGCAGGCGCCCTGGCACACGGGCTCAAAACGGCCAAAGGTGAATTCATCGCTATATTTGATGCAGATTTCATTCCACCTGACAATTTTCTTACACAGACTGTGGGGTTCTTTGCGGATGATCCGCAGGTCGGTCTTGTCCAGGCGCGCTGGGGCCATACCAACAAGGCCAGATCCCTGCTGACCCAGGCTCAGTCCATTGGTATTGACGGACACTTCATGATCGAGCAATCGGCAAGAAACTGGAGCGGCCTGTTCATGAATTTCAACGGTACGGCCGGGGTTTTCAGGCAGACCGCCATCCATGATGCCGGCGGCTGGGCATGGGATACGCTCACTGAGGACCTTGACCTCTCCTACCGCCTTCAGTTCAGTGGATGGAAGATTGTTTACAACCCGGACCTTGTGGTGCCGGCAGAAATCCCTGAAACCATCTCCGCCTTCAAAAGCCAGCAGTTCCGCTGGGCAAAAGGCTCAATCCAGACCGCCAAAAAAATTTTTCCCGCTCTGGTCCGGTTTCCCTGCCCCCTCTTTCAAAAGGTTCAGGCCGTGTTCCATCTCACCCACTACATGGTCCATCTTCTCATGGCCACGCTTGCCATTCTGGCCCTGCCTGCAGCC
>CAZLNA010000258.1:0-3955 GCA_964560485.1 uncultured Desulfobacula sp.
CCCATGGAGACCAGGTTGTTGATGACATTCCCTGCCCCGCCCAGGGTATGATTCTGTTTTTCAACACTGACCACAGGCACGGGTGCTTCCGGAGAAATCCGGTCCACACTGCCCCAGAGGTATTCATCAATCATCAGATCGCCGATCACCAGTGCGTTGACCGATTTGAAGGCATCAATATCCATGGTCATGGCTAAAGCAGCGACCCCAGCATGGCTTTGAGTTCATCATAGTTCCGGGTGACGGGCACGTCTGGAAAATCCGTGGTCACCGATTCCGGCGGACAGAAGAAAAAGCCGTGGTCAGCCGCCTGGATCATACCGATGTCATTATAGGAGTCTCCAAACCCGATCACTTCGTAATTGAGCGCTTTAAGCGCCTCCACAGCCCGCCGTTTCTGGTCATCAATCCTCAGGTTATAGGCGGTGATGCTGGCATTCTCATCCGTTGTCAGGTTATGGCAGAGCACCACCGGAAAACCGAGTTTCTTCATCAAGGGTTTGATAAATTCTTCAAAGGTGTCTGACAGAACAATGATCTGACCGTTCTCCCGGATCCAGTCAAGCGCTTCTCTGGCTCCCTCAAGTGGGTCGAGGGTGGCAATGACATCCTGGATATCTTTCAGGGTCAGGTTGTTTTCTTTCAACAGGCTCAGACGTTTGGTCATCAGCACATCATAATCACTGATATCCCGTGTGGTCAGTTTGAGTTCTTCGACACCGGTTTTCAGTGCCACATTGATCCAGATTTCAGGCAGAAACACCCCTTCCAGATCCGCAACTATCATTTTCATATGAAAAGCTCCTTAAGCTGTTTCTTCAATTCGAATAACAATGGGATCACCGACAACAGAAGCGCTGTCAGCTATCTCTTTCAGGGCATCCTGAACATTTTTTTCCACGGCCAGATGGGTGATCATCACCACAGGCACCTGGCCGACACTGCTCCGCCCCTTCTGGTGCACGGATTTAATGCTGATGCCGTAGTTGCCCAGCACACCGGCAATCATGGCCAGAACACCCGGATGGTCCTTAACGTTAAACCGCAGGTAATACCGGGTGGACAGCTGTTCCATGGGCAGAATTGGCAGCTCACGGATACTTTCTTCGAGATAGCCAAGAATCGGCATTCTGCGCTGGGTACCGGCAATCATATTCCGTCCGATATCGACAATATCACTTAACACAGCACTGGCTGTGGGCATCATCCCGGCACCGGCACCGTACAGCATGGTCTGGCCTGTGGCATCCGCCTCAATGGCAATGGCGTTCATGGAACCGTTTACATGGGAGAGCGGGTTTTCATCCGGAATCATGGTGGGATGCACCCTTGCCTCCACATGGTCGCCATGTATTTTCCCGATGGCCAGAAGCTTGATGGTATAGCCGAATTCCCTCGCGAATTCGATATCTTCCGGCGTGATGCCGCGAATACCTTCCACATGAATATCAGAAAGATTGATTTCCATGCCATGGGCAAGAGAATTGAGAATGGCAAGCTTGTGAGCTGTATCAAACCCGTCGACATCCAGAGAGGGCTCTGCTTCTGCATACCCCAGGTCCTGAGCATCCTTGAGCGTGGTTTCAAATTCAGACCCTTCTGCCGTAATTCTGGAGAGGATATAATTGCAGGTGCCGTTCAAAATACCGGACATAGACTGGATGTCATTGGCCACCAGCGATTCGCGCAATGTTTTGATAATCGGCATGCACCCGCCACAGCTCGCCTCAAAGGCAAGGTCCACCCCGTTCTTGCGCGCGGTTTTCACCAGCGTGTTGCCGTGGGCGGCCAGCAGCGCCTTATTCGCTGTTACAACATGTTTTTTATTGTCAAGGGCCGCCTGAATCAGCTCCCGGGCAATGGTTTCACCACCGATCGTTTCCACAATAATATCGATCCGGGGATTGTCTATGAGTTCCCGGGCATCGTTGATCAGGCGGGTGTTGCCCAGATCAATGCCCCGGTCCGTGGTGGTGTCAATATCTGCAATGGCTTCAAGGTTCAATGCAGCACCGGTTCTTGAGGCGAGCAATTCTTTTTTTTCTAGTAAAAGTTTTGCCACACCAGACCCGACAACACCTAATCCCATAATCCCGACATTGATGGCTTCCATGGGCACGGACCCCCTTTAATCATTAACGTTGGTATAAAAATAAAATAGATACAATATTACGCCTGGGATGTCAAAAAGCTTTTGACTTTTCAGGCCGATCTAGTTATCATTGTTGGGTTTTAACAGATCAAGAATAATTCCAGGAAGGTACTAATTAATGAATGACGCCCTGACATATGCAGATTCCGGTGTTGATATCGACAAGGCAAACAAGCTGGTCAACCGCATCAAAGAGATTGCAAAAGCCACACCCCGCTCCGGGGTCATGGGCGAGATCGGCGGTTTCGGGGGACTTTACTCCCTGAATCTGGCCAACATTGCCAATCCGGTTCTGGTCAGTGCCACAGACGGCGTGGGAACCAAACTCAAAATCGCCTTTATGCTCGACAAACACGACACTATCGGCATCGACCTGGTGGCCATGTGCGTCAACGACATCATTGTTCAGGGAGCGAAACCGCTTTTCTTCCTTGACTACCTTGCCATGGGAAAACTTGACAACAGCGTGGCAGAAAAGATTGTGGCCGGTATTGCCAATGGCTGCAACCAGGCCGGCTGTGCCCTGATCGGCGGTGAAACAGCTGAAATGCCCGGTCTTTACCAGGAAGGCGAATACGACCTGTCCGGTTTTTCAGTGGGACTGGTGGACAACGACAAAATCATAGACGGCTCCTATATCAAAAACGGCCATAAACTGATCGGCCTTGCATCGAGCGGCATCCATTCCAACGGGTTTTCTCTGGTCAGAAAAGTCTTTTTTGAAAAATGCGGGTATACGGTTGATACCCGGTTAAACGATCTCGGCAGCACCCTGGGTGAAGAATTATTAAAACCCACCATTATCTATGTCTCCACTATTTTAAGCCTGTTGCGCGACCTTCCGGTCCACGGACTGGTCCATGTGACCGGCGGCGGCATCAATGAAAACATCATCCGGGTGATTCCCGAAGCCTGCAAGGCCATTGTACACACCAATGCCTGGCAGCCCCCGCCTGTGTTCGATATCCTGGCCAGGGAGGGAAATATCCCGCCGGCTGAAATGCAGCGGACCTTCAACAACGGCATCGGCATGGTGATTGTTGTACCTGAAGAATCAGCCCAGGAAGTGATGGACCGGCTGGGCGCCATGGATGAAAAAGCCTACTTCATCGGTGAAATCGAATCCCGGGAAGACAATGAGTCCCAGACCCAGTGGGTCTGATCCCTTCTTTCTGCCATGCTTGTTCTAGGGATTGAATCCTCGTGCGATGAAACAGCGGCAGCAATTGTTAAAGACGGTCGCCAGATCCTCTCATCCGTCATTGCCTCACAAATTGACATTCATCACCGCTACGGCGGTGTGGTGCCTGAACTGGCATCACGCATGCACGCACTCAACATCCGGCCGGTGGTGGATGAGGCGGTCCAGCAGGCAGGAATATGCCTGGATGATATCGAAGGCGTGGCTGCCACCCGGGGACCCGGCCTTATCGGCGCACTGCTGGTGGGATTTAATTTTGCCAAAGCATTTGCATGGGCCAGAAAACTCCCTCTGGCCGGCGTGAACCACCTGGAAGCCCATATCTGCTCCCTTCAGTTGCTCGAACATGCACCGGAATTTCCCTTCATTGCCCTGGTAGTTTCCGGCGGGCACACCAATATTTATCATGTGGCCTCTGAAAATCAGTTTGAACTCATGGGTCAGACCAGGGATGATGCAGCCGGCGAAGCATTTGACAAAGTTGCCAAAATGATGAATCTCGGATATCCGGGCGGCCCGGTCATTGAAAATATGGCCCGCAGCACTTCAGGCGACACTATCCGCTTTCCAAGGCCGATGCTTGATAAGAAAAACTTTGATTT
>CAZLNA010000259.1:0-3924 GCA_964560485.1 uncultured Desulfobacula sp.
GCCATGCCCGGTATACCCCCTATGACCCTGAGTTCATTGAGACCCAGAACCAGCTCATCATGAGCGCATCCGTGCTTGAGAATACGGTTAAGAGCCTCAATCCTGAGAAAATTTATCCCACTATGTTTCCGGAGGCGGACGAGAGCGCCTCGTATTTTTCTTCTTTGAAAAACTGGATCAAAGAACAGGTTCTGGCACTTAAAAAAGCCATGGGTATTGATGAATTGCTTTCCAGCACTTCCGGGCGTGTGGAAAAAAAGATCCCCGAAGTCCCTGTAATTCCCCTGACCAAAGACAAACAGATTGAGAATCTTATCAAAGCCAATATCTCGGTTGTTCCGGTGGACAATTCAAGAATTCTGCGGATCGGCTACATCAGCGACAATCCGGCCCTTTCCATGAAAATTGCCAATGCAGTGGCGCAAGCGTACATTGACGAACTGGTGGATATGCAGATGGAGGTGTCAGGATACAGTATCAGCTGGATGAGAAAGAAAGCTGAAATCCAGCGCGTCAAACTTGAAGAATCAGAAAAAGCACTGCATGCCTATAAACGCAAACATGATATCGTCACCATTGAAGACAGGGTGACTGTCCTTCCGGAACGCCTTTCAGATCTGTCCAAAAGCCTGACCGCCGCTGAAACCAAACGCAAAGAAATGTTTGCCATCTACAGCCAGGTCAGAAATGTCAGAACCGAAGATCTGGAAACCATCCCTGTGGTTGTTGAGAATGCATCCCTGGGCAGCATCAACCAGAAAATCCTCACAGCTGAACAGAAAATTTCTGAATTGTCAAAAAAATACGGCCCCAAGCATCCCAAAATGATCTCAGCCCAAAATGAGCTCAAAGGGCTTGAAAAAACAAAATTCAGGGAGCTTGAAAAAGTCGTCCAGACCATTAAAAACGAATATCTTCTGGCAAAATCAAACGAAAGAGATCTCAAAGGCCTGCTTGACCAGACAAAATTCGAAGCTGAACGGCTGGGGGAAAAATCGATTCAACTGGGTATCCTTCAGCGGAAAGTGGATACCAACCGCTACCTTTACGATGCCCTGGTGAAAAAAATGAAAGAACGGGGGATCACTGAACGCCAGCAAGCCGTCAACGTCTGGATTATTGAAAAAGCCCAGATGCCCCAGCACCCGGCCAAACCAAACAAAAAACGCAATATCCTGCTCGGTATCCTGCTCGGACTGTTCGGCGGTATTGCCCTGGCGTTTTTCTTTGAATACCTCGACAATACCGTTAAAACACCGGAAGATGTTGAAGAGCGCTTCAAACTGCCTGTGCTCAGTACCATTGAGTTGTTCAAAGGCAAAAACCAGACCATTGTGGAAAACGTACTCAACGAATCAGGATCACTCATGGCAGAGAGCTTTAAAGGACTCAGGACGTCTGTTCTGCTCTCTTCTGCAGACCGCCCTCCGAAAACCCTTCTTGTCAGCAGTATCACCCCTGGAGAAGGCAAATCCTCCATCTCAGCCTGCCTGGCAGTCTCCATCGCCCAGACCGGCAAAAAAGTACTGCTCATTGATGCAGACATGCGGCGTCCGGTGCAGCACAAAAATTTTAACCTGGAAAACACCACCGGGTTGAGTGCGCTTCTGTCCGGAATCGCTGAGAAAAAAGACGAGGTTGTCATGAAAGAGTGTTTTGAAAATCTTGACATCCTGCTTTCCGGCCCTGTCCCGCCCAACCCGTCCGAACTCTTAAGTGCGAAGACCTTTCTGACCCTGCTTGAAAATGCGAAACAGAACTATGATATGGTCATCATTGATACACCGCCGCTGGCCAGTGTAACAGACCCGGTCATTATCAGTAAGCATGTGGAAGGTCTGATCATCGTTACCTGGGCCGGTAAAACCACATTTGAAATGCTCGGTAAAGGATTAAAGCAGCTTAACGAGGTGGACGCCCCGCTGACAGGTCTCGTTCTGAACCGGTTTAATGCGAAAAAGAGTGGCTATTATTATAATTATGGCGATTACTATTACGCGTCAGAATCATAAATCAGCATGACGTTGACTCTTTCAAAACGGCTTTTTTTCTTTTTATTCATCTTTGCCCCCCTGGCCTTCGGCGCCACTGAACCCTGGTCTGTTGCAGTCATGGAAATGACTGCAGCCGCTGCCCTGATACTGTTCACCATCTGGCTGGTCCGGAAAAAAGAAACCCTCTATCAGATGCCTGGGATGCTGCCGCTTCTGCTGCTTTTAGGGTATATCCTTGTGCAGTTTATCCCCCTGCCGCCGGTCATGGTTGAACTTTTATCCCCCAAAGCATTCTCTATTCACAAGGCCAACCAGGTCATCACGGGATCGGCATCATGGATGACCTTGAGCGTACATCCCAAAGCCACCCTTTCCGAATTTTTCAGATATGCGTCTTATGTGATGTTCTATGCATTGACCGTCCAGCTTCTGACAAACCGGAAAACCCTTCAGCTCACGGTATTTACCATTGTCGGCTTTGGCGGACTGCTCGCTTTTTCTTCCATTCTGCAGTTTTACCTGACCCAGGACATGGCGCTGTGGTTCCGCCACACACCGAATAACGCCATTGTAATGGGCCCCTATGTCAACCACAACCACTATGCCGGGCTCATGGAAATGATTTTTCCCATTGTCCTGGGGCTCTTTCTCTTTTACCGGCCCAAAATCGGAAGCACAAATTTGATAAAGGGCATTGCTGAAATTTTTAATCAGGAAAAAGCCAATATCCATATCCTCATAGGCACCTGCGCGCTGCTGATCATTGTCTCCATATTTGTCAGCCTTTCCAGAGGCGCCATGATATCCACCTGCCTGGCACTGGTCGTTTTTGCCATTCTGCTCTTACAGCGTAAAATATCCAAAGGGAACGCCATTGTTCTGATTGGTGTTATCATGGTCAGCGCAGCCAGTGTGGGATGGTTTGGCTGGGAAGAAATATTTGAACGGTTTGCCCGCCTGAAAAACGCACAAGGCGTCATTTATGAACACCGGCTCGATTTCTGGAAAGACACGGCCGGCATTATAGCAGATTTCCCAATCGCCGGATCAGGCATGGGAACCTTTTCTGACATCTATCCCCTCTACCGTTCTTTTTCAGGCCGCCTTTTTTTAACCCATGCCCATAATGATTATCTTGAACTTTTTTCAAATACCGGCGTCATCGGGTTCTCCCTGGCCGCACTTTTCATGGCATCCCTGATTTTAAAGAGTCACCAGATCTTTATCCGCCGACGGGATGCGTTCAGCATATACCTCTATATGGGCTGCCTCACTGCATTGACCGCGATACTGATTCACTCCATGACAGATTTCAATCTGCATATCGGCGCCAACGGTCTCTGGTTCTTTTTTATCTGCGGTCTTCTGGTTTCTGCAGCACACACCGGCCACAGTCCCCGTGATATCCCTTCAAGGCTGTTACCGGTCACATCACTTTTTACAAAACGCATATTTATGATCATGGTTCTTGCGGCCGGCATGCTCACTTTTTTTTACAATGCATCAGATCTGCTGGGCCGTTTCTATTATGCCAACATCAGGCAGGTCGTACTCCAGGCCCGGATGCCGGCAGAACAGCTCAACGCTATCCAGAAAGTGGCTGATCTGGCCGCGGATGTTGATCCGTTCCAGGCGGAATATCCTTTTATGGGTGCCAATACCAGGTGGTTTCAGAAAAAACCAGACCAGGCCGAAACGCTCTATGCAACTGCGCTTGGTCTTGATCCGCTCGACTCCCGACGGTTGAACCGGATGGCACGCTTTCTTGCCCGTGGCCAGATGAATGACAGGGCTCACCTCGCCTTTACCAAAAGTATGCAGTATGACAGGAGCAATGCAGCCTATCGGTTTGAATATGCGGCCTGGCTTTTCACCAGACAGAAAAAAGAGCAGGGGCTTGCTGCCATGAAGAAAGCCATAGCCCTGGACC
>CAZLNA010000260.1:0-2981 GCA_964560485.1 uncultured Desulfobacula sp.
GATTAAAGATGCGCCCAAAGATCAGCGGTTTTACACAGGTATGGACTGCTATATCCATTGTGTTGAATCCCTTGAAGGCACATATCTGAATGAATTTTCAAAAGCCTATGGCGAAAAATCGCTCGATCTCTGCCGGCAGGTTTTTCTTGATGACCATCCAGACAGCGATGACAAATTGATGATGGCATCGTTTTTTGGCGGGATGAGTATTGCCTATTCCCAGGTGGGTGCCTGCCATGCCCTCTCTTACGGTCTTTCTTATGTGCTGGGAACCCACCACGGTATTGGGTGCTGTATCACTTTTGACTGCCTGGAAGAGTATTACCCGGAAGGCGTCCGGGAATTCAGGCAGATGATGGAAAAATGGGCCGTACAACTGCCGAAAAATCTCACACGGGAGATGCCGGAAGAAAAGATCGAGACCATGATCACGGTGGCGCTTGGTCTCGACCCGTTGTGGGAGAACTGCCTGGGAAAAGAGTGGAAAAGTATCATGACGCGTGACAAAGCCCGCTCTCTGTTTGAAAAAATGTAAATGAGGCTGCCATGACCATTGCCGTAATCCCCTCCCGTTTCGGATCGAGCCGCTTTGAAGGCAAACCGCTTGCAATGATGGCTGGAAAGCCGATGATTCAGCGGGTGTATGAACTGGCGCAGGCCTCGCCCGAAGTGTCCCAAACCGTTGTTGCAACTGATGACCAGCGGATTGTTGCAGCTGTGGAATCTTTCGGGGGGCAGGCACTGATGACCTCTGCTGACTGCCGCTCCGGCACGGACAGAGTTGCCCAGACAGCCGACATCCTCGGGCTCTCCGAAAATGATATCATTGTCAATATTCAGGGCGATCAGCCCGCATTTAATCCACAGGTCATTGACGAACTGATCAAACCGTTTTCTGATGAACCCGGCCTGAACATGTCCACTCTGGCCTTTAAAATCAAAGATCCACGGGAAATAACAGATCCCAAGGATGTAAAGGTAACCTTTGATCAAAACGGCTACGCCCTTTATTTTTCACGGGCCCAGATCCCATTCCCAAGGGATGAAAAAACCGTTGTGGATTATTATAAACACCTTGGATTTTATGCCTACACAAAATCATTTCTCGACATTCTGGTCAGGCTTCCTTCCGGGACCTGTGAGCAGGTTGAAAAGCTCGAACAGCTCAGGGTGATAGAGTTCGGACATCAGATAAAAATTGTGATTACAGAACACGATTCACCTGAAATCGATCTTCCCGAAGATATCAGCCGGTTTGAACCCCTGTTCTCAAAAGGGCGGAACTGATTTGCGCGCCATCTATAAAATAGTGCATACCACCTGCCACACGGAATGGGGCGGGCTTGAACGGCGTATTTTTAATGAATCCATGTGGATGAAAAAAAACGGTCATGCCATTATCATTGCCGCTCCACAGGATACACCGCTGTTCACCCGGGCCAAATCCGAAGGCATAAAAGTCTATCCGGTCGATTTCAAGCGGCTTGGCATTTTCAAAGATTTTGCATCGCTCAAACGTATCTTTAAGAACGAGCGGCCTGATATTGTCAATACCCATGGCAATGCAGACAGCAAGCTTGCCCTCCTGGCCGCCAAGAAAACTGGGGTGCCTTTAAGAATCCTTTCCCGTCACATCAGTGCCCATGTCCGGCGGTCGTGGTATAACCGGATCATGTACAAGCGGCTCAGTCATTATATTTTTACCACAGCAGACTATACCACCCGCCACCTTCAAAAAACGTTCCGGCTGTCAGATATGCAGGTCTTTTCAATACCCAGCGGCATTGCCGTTCCAGGCGCGCTTGAAGACCGGGACCAGGCGAGGCAGGCTGTGGCCGAACAGTTTGGCCTTGATCCGGCGACCCGGTTTATCGGTTTTGTGGGCCGGGTCTCTGAAGACAAAGGGGTCGTGACACTGGTCAAGGCATTCAAAAAAGTTGCTGAAAAAATACCGAATACCCACCTGCTGATCGTTGGTGAAGGGCCCCGGGAGTATCTTGCCCGTCTCGACAAAAAGGCCAAGGCACTGTCCATTGAGCAGATGGTTCATTTTGCCGGCTTTCAGGAAAATGTCTGGCCGTATTACCGGGCCCTGGACTGCAAGGTGCTGCCGTCCCTGGATATCAATGGTGTCCCGTTTGAAGGGGTCCCCCAGGCCATTCTCGAAGCCATGGCCAGCGGATGCCCCGTGATCGGTTCCAGAACCGGGGGAATCCTGGACATTATCTCCCATGAAACAACCGGTCTGCTGTTTGACCAGAATGATGACGCAGATCTGGCCCATGCAATACTGACATGCCTCCGGGATCCGAATACAACCCGGGATCGGGTCACGGCTGCCCGGGAAAAAGTTCTTAAACATCATACCCTGGATGCCATGGGCAGAGATGTCGTCAGGATATACCGGCTTCATCAGGTCCGGCTGAATCAGAACCGGCCGGATCATGGACGGTTTGACCGCGGGATGTACGGCTGATCAGTCGTCTGCCGGTTCTTTGGCACCCAGGTCTTTGTGTTTCTGTTTTTCCCTTAAAAAAACAAATCCATTCAAAAGAACATAGGTCCCCAGAAACAGGATCATCTGAGCGGCCATTTTGGCTGTCACTTCTCCAATGGAGAAATGACGGACAAAAAGGAAAATCAGCAAAATGGACAGGGTCAGGTTGAGCACCACCACCACCAGGTATTTGATAATCTCAGTCAGCCGCGGGGCATCCCGGTAGGAAAAGGTAAAATATTTATTGGCACTGAAATGAATGATCACAGAGAGTATCCTTGCCAGGACAGAAGCCGTGACAATACCGCAGGAAAAATCGATCAGGATGATGTAGGTGCCGAAATCCGCAATTGTTGAAAAAATGCCGGATAATGAATATTTCAACAATTGCATGAATTTATGCGAGAACCACCATTTCAGCAAGGTTTTATAGACCAGAACAGAATCAGAGACCGGTTTAAAACTTGATCCTGCATTATTATCC
>CAZLNA010000260.1:2991-3915 GCA_964560485.1 uncultured Desulfobacula sp.
GTTATTATCTTCATAAACAGTGGTGATTCCCACTTCCCGGATGTCAACGGCTTCATGTACGCACGTCAGCAGCATTTCAAGCTCATAGGCATACCGGTCAGATTTAAGCTCAAGAAGGCGCTCAATCAGCGGCCGGGGGATCGCTCTCAGACCGGTCTGGGTATCACGGATGTTCCGGCCTGCAAGCCCGCGAAACAGCAGGTAGGTCGCCCTGTTGCCCAGGAGACTTTTTAAGGGGATACTGCCTTTCAGATCCCGGGCCCCCATGATCAGTGCTTCTGGGTGAGCCCGTGATGATAAAAGAACCTGCTGCACATCCTCAGGCAGGTGCTGGCCGTCGGCATCAACCGTCACAACGGCAGAACAGGCAATCCTGAAATCAAGGACATGCCTGAATCCGGTTCTCAGGGCAGCCCCTTTTCCCAGATTGGTTTTATGATAGAGCACCGTGGTCTGATCCATGGTCTGAATATGTTCAAAGATATCCTGATATTCCGGCCCGCTGCCGTCATCCACGACAACAATGCGGTCAATATCAAAACACAGCAGCTCATTGATAAGGGCTGAAAGTACCTTTTTTTGCGGCTTGTATGCAGGAATAAGAATAATCGGTTTCATCAGGTTCACTCTATCTGGGAAATTTTTCTCAGCACAATCTTCGGTTCCGGATTTTTCAGGGTGGCCGCTTTCACGTGCACTCTGTAAAACCCTTTCCCTTTAAAGGGTTTGTCCATCAGTCCGGCAGCCCATCCTGAAATGTCAGGTCCGGGGTGGTGAAAGAGCAGGTAATCATATTCTGCCACTGCCTTCAAGAAGATATTTTTATTATCTGCCGGAAACCGGCCGCGATTCACATTATGGGGTAAAAGGTAATAGAGCAGGCGTATCCAGAGCATATTGTCCTGTGTACCGGGTACAACCCCG
>CAZLNA010000261.1:0-3910 GCA_964560485.1 uncultured Desulfobacula sp.
GATCTGGATCTGGTGGAAAGATCCATGGTCCGGGTAAATGCCGCCGGAATGACCCCTGTACTCGCCTATTACACACCGATTCCGCATACGCCCATGTGGGAAACAGCTGTCCGCAACGCCCGGTTTGATCTGAACCAAGATCCCGTATACACCAACAATACACTGTTCCCCTGTGCAGGATCTGAGCAGGAGATTGAGCGGATCACAGCACTCAAACACCGGTTCGGGGCATGAGTTTTCCTTGACATCCGGCCTTCTTTTCCCTTATGAATGAGCATTCCAGGTGTCTTGAATAAAGACAGGAAAAGGGAACCCTGTGAGATTCAGGGACGGACCCGCCGCTGTAACCGGAGACGACCGCTGCAAAGATGCCACTGGCCAAAGGCTGGGAAGGCGCAGCCATTAGAAAGACCCGGAAGTCAGAAGACCTGCCTGGAAAATTCTGCAGGTGCCAATGGTAACGGCAGTTCCTGCGCAATCGGATAAAAAACGGTATCCTGATCCATGGCGTATGTGGATCAGGATTTTTTAGTTTCTATCGTTCCAGGCAGGGGCGGGATGTCAGGATGTTGAAACACCTTGAACCCTTTGAACATCAGAAAAAGGAGAGAAGATGAAATCTGTAAAATGGACAGTCCTAACGTTATTTGCCGTCATTGCCGTTTGCGCAGTGAACAGCTTTGCTTCCGGCGGGCACGGGCATGCCAAAGAAAAAAAAGTCGGTATTCTGCTGGTCGCCTTTGGCTCCAGTGAAGCGTCTGCCCAGATTTCTTTTAAGACCATAGATAAAAAAGTAAAGGCAAAATATCCAGGAATTCCGGTTCACTGGGCCTATACTTCCCACATTATCCGGGAGAAAATGGCCAAGCAGGGCATTCCCCTCGACTCCCCTGAGACCGCACTGGCCAAAATGCTTGATCAGGATTTTACCCATGTTGCGGTCCAGTCCCTGCACACCATTGGTGGTGCTGAATACCATGATGTACGCAAGGTTGTCGGTGCATACAAGATGATGGGCGGATTTGAAAAAATCATCCTGGGGTATCCGCTTCTGGCCACCCAGGAAGATATGGAGCGAAACGTAGATGCAGTCCTGTCCATCATTCCCAAAGAAAGAAAAAAAGACGAAGCCGTCGTCCTGATGGGTCACGGCACTCATCATCCTGCCAATGCCTTTTATGCAGCCCTGATGTTCCAGCTTCAGCTCAAAGATCCGAATATTTTTGTGGGCACTGTGGAAGGATACCCTGAAGCAGACCTGGTGCTTGACATGATGCAGAAAAAAAAGATCAAAACCGCTTACCTGATACCGTTCATGTCTGTTGCAGGCGATCATGCCAAAAACGATATGGCTTCGGATGAACCTGATTCATGGAAATCCATTTTTTCAAAGGCAGGGATCAAATGCGTGCCAGTGCTGAAAGGAACAGCTGAATTTGATGCCTTTGTCGATATCTGGGTGGATCATATACAAGGACCGCTGAATCATTTTTAATTCAACTGGTTAAGTCAAGATCCGTTCTGCGGCATGCCTTTAAAAGAAAAGAGACGTCAAAAAACTTGAAACCAGGCATGCAAATAGTATAACATTGACCCATGGCCGGGCAGGAATACCCGGCCATGGGCCTGGCTGACAGGCCGGCAGATGCAAATCAAACCAATATGCATGCGCAAACACACAGGCACAGATGACGGGCCATGATAGTATTTGATCTTGAATGTTTAAACGGTCACACATTTGAAGGCTGGTTCGAGGATAAGGCAGATCTTGAACAGCAGCAGAACGAGGGTACCCTGACCTGCCCGATCTGTGACGAAACTTCAGTTACCCAGAAAGTCCACCCCATTGCCATAAAAACCTCATCCAACAGTTCAGGGGATAAGATGCTTCAGGCCAGGCAGGAAGTATTGTTTGAACTGTCTGAAAAAATGATTGAATATGTAGACCGGAATTATGAAGATGTTGGCGCAGATTTTGCTGAAAGCGCCCTGAAAATGCATTACGGGGTTCAAGAGTTCAAAAATATCAAAGGCACCACCACAAAGGAAGAAGAAAAGGTGCTTGAAAAAGAGGGGGTACCGGTATTCAAGATTCCGGTGCCGGACAAAACGGGTGAGGATCTCAACTAGCCCTGACCGTTAACACAATCTGTACAGATCAGCCCGTACCCATCGGAATCACCCGGATATCAACCTTTCGCTGCCGGGGGCCGTCAAACTCACAGAAAAAAATCGACTGCCAGGTGCCCAGCACCAGGGAACCGTTTTCAAGGGGCACGGTTTCTGACGGTCCGAAAAGGCTGACCTTGATATGGGCGGCTGAGTTGCCTTCCATATGCCTGTACTGGTCATCCCAGGGGATCACCTTGTTGATTGTCCTGAGGATGTCTTTGGGAACAGCCGGATCTGCATTCTCATTAATGGTGATGGCAGCGGTGGTATGCATGGAAAAGACATGGACCAGCCCGTCTTTGATATCTGAAGATCTTACCGCTTCTGCCACCTGGGAGGTGATATCGATCATCTGGGTCCGGTCACTGGTTTTTACACTGATTTTCATGCCGTCCTCCGACTGATGACGATCATTATCGGCCGGCTGCCAAAGCAGTTCCTTTGGCAGCCGGCCGTTTCATATGTTACAGTTCAAGTGCTGTGTCAACAATATTCTGAACACAGATGCCCAGATTTTCCAGAACCGTGCCGCCGGGTGCAGAGGCGCCGAATCTGTCAATACTGATGATCTGTCCACTGGCACCGACATATTTTTCCCAGCCCATGGAGATGCCGGCTTCAACCGCCAGACGCCGGGTGATGGCTGAAGGCAGGATTCTTTCCTTGTACGGAACCGGTGCCTGTTCAAATAATTCCCACGACGGCATGGATACCACACCCGCCTTGATATTGTGATCCTGCTCAAGGATCCGGGCGGCTTCCACACAGATGTGGACCTCAGAGCCCGAAGCAATGAGCACCATATCCGGATCAGCCACATGGGTCACGGCATAGGCCCCGTATTTGAAATCACCGTCTTTGTAGGTAAGATCAAGAGTGGGCAGTTTCTGGCGGCTGAGGATCAGTGCAGTGGGGGCATTTGTACAGGTCAGGGCTTCTTTCCATGCCAGACTGGTTTCATTGGCATCTGCCGGGCGGAGCACCCGCAGGCCGGGAATGGCCCGTAATGAGGCCAGGTGTTCCACAGGCTGATGGGTGGGGCCGTCTTCTCCGACAGCGACACTGTCATGGGTGAAAACATAGATGACAGGCAGTTTCATGAGCGCCGCCAGCCGGATGGCCGGTCTCAGGTAGTCGGCAAAGACCAGAAAGGTACCGCCATAGGGCCGGATGCCTGAGTGCAGATAAATGCCGTTCATGATGGCACCCATGGCATGCTCCCGGACACCGAACCGGATGTTCCGCCCGTCCCAGGCGTCATTTTGAAATTCCGCAGCATCGTTCAGATAAGTCTTGTTTGAAGGGGCCAGATCAGCAGATCCTCCCATGAGAACGGGCAGTTTTTTGGCAATGGCGTTCAAGACCTGGCCGGACGCAGCCCGTGTGGCGACTGGCGAATCTGAAGGGTCAAAATAAGGGATGTCGGCATCCCAGCCGTCAGTGAGAAAACCGCTGATGGCATCGACAAAGAGGGCAGCGTCTTCAGGAAACTCTGCTTTGTAGGTATCAAATATCTCCTGCCAGGCGTTTTCAAACCCTTCTCCAAAAGTCCGGGCTTTCTGGCACTCTTCGAGCACTGTCTCAGGCACATAAAAGGTCTTGTCCTCGGGTACGCCGTAGAATTGTTTGGTCAGGCGGATCTCTTCGTCACCCAGAGGCGAGCCGTGGGCACCGGAAGAATCCTGCTTGTTCGGGCTGCCATAGGCAATATGGGTTTTGAGCTGGATCAGGGTGGGCC
>CAZLNA010000262.1:0-3889 GCA_964560485.1 uncultured Desulfobacula sp.
TCCATATCCGGTTTGACATAGGCCTCAAGCCGCTCTTTTACGTATTCAGACGCCCGGTTGACCATATTTTGGTTGTCCTTGGCTTCCCAGTCTTCATAGGTGCTTTTCCGTGTCAGTTTGGACGGAAAAAAGGCCGTGCGGCAGTGCATGGCGGTTTCCGGCTGCATCATGTAGCTTCCGCCGGCTCCCACCCGCTGGATCAGGTCGGTACCGATACTTTCCGCAGTGATTTCCAGCGGCAGGAGCGCTTTCTTGATCATGCCGCAGACCTCCTCATCAATAACGAACTTTTCAAAGCTCACCGCAGCATAGGCACCTAAGATACCGCAGGACTGGTGGATAAAGTGAGCTCCGGACAATACCGGAGCGGCCAGGAGCAGGGCAGATTCAATCCCGGATTGCGCATTAATTGAATAGGAATCGGTCAGATTCCCTCCGTAACGGCAGGGCAGCCCGTAGTGCGCTGCCATCTGTGCGGCAATGCCGGCGAGCTGAAGAGATTCCGGGCCGCCCAGGCTGACGCCCCCCGTACGCATGTCTGACGCACAGGAGGTGCCTCCGCAGACGCAGGGGACACCCGGATTGATCAGCTGGGCAAGAACAATCCCTGCCAGGCTTTCCGCCATTTCAATTGCAGCCGTTCCCGGGATATTGATCGGTCCCGTAATTCCGGCCAAAACCATTGAGGAGATCAGCAGGGCCTGTCCCTGTCTGGCAAATTCCATCAGCCCCTGCAGGGTGTCATCGCTGTAGGACAGCGGAGAGAGCGGGTTGACAGAAACAATGGAAACCGGATGCGCCAGTTGTGAAGCATCCTGTCCCCACACAATGGAGGCCATCCCGGCAATCTCCTGGCCGTTTCTTTTTAAACACGGATTGGAAACTACGGGCATGTCGGTCAGCGTAAAGCATGCCGCCAGCATGCGGGTGGCTGCTTCTTCGGGTGTATATTCCGCCGGGATAGCCATGGAACCGGCAACCAGATCAAGATAGGGTGAGGTCTGAACCAGCCTGCAGAAATTTTCCTGGTCCGCAAGGGTACCTGTGCGTCGCGTACCATCGGCATCAATCACAAACGGTGCGGCCCAACCGGGACCGAATGCAAAGTGGTCACCGCCGATACACACATTGTTTTCTGGATTCCTTGCCTGGATAGTGAACCCCTCAGGGGCCGTTTCCAGGGCTCTCAGAACCTGTTCCTCGTTAAAAAAGACCTGATCCTGATCCGTTTTGAACCCGTGTTTTTTGAAAATCTCAACAGCCTCTGGGTCTTTGAATGAGACACCTGTTGTGCTCAGAATCTGCATACAGGCATCATGAATCACCTGAATTTCTTTACCTGAAAGGGGTTGTAATCGATTTTTCATATGTTTTTTCCCTTTGTATCTGCCTGCGCATCACATTGTTTCTTGGCCGCGATAGCCTATTTGTCTATTGTTTGCTGCTCCTTGGCCTGGCATCCGTTGCTTTTTGTTTTCATCAACTGGCAATGGACATGAGCAAGTGGTGTGCCACAGTTGAAGGGGTTGTGCTTTTTGAACTATAATTCCAATGTGTTATATTGTTTTGGGCCAATTGGATGATACATCGCTGAGGATCTGGAATAACAAAAATCTCAAAGATGTAACCGGCATCTTAACAAAATTATCAAACCTGCTTTCAGCGATCCGCATCAGGGATGATTTAACATCCTGAAAAAAAGGCGTTAATCCGGAATAATTCGAAATATATCGGGATGTGGTATGGATTTTGGAGTATACTCCTTATATTAATGTTTGAGTGTCACCTGAATGAATTATAGTGTAATGAAAAACGTATGTTTCCTATATACAATTGGCTTTATCGGGGCATGTCTCTGCCTTGCACCATACCTTTTTGCGTCGCTCCCTGATTTAACCCCTGCAGAAGACGCCTGGCTGGCTGATCATGATGACAACATCCGGTTGGTCCATACGCCGGATTGGCCGCCCATGGATTTTCTGGATGAAAACGGGGAGCCTGTTGGAATGGTTGCGGATTATATCCGGTTGATTGAACAAAAACTGGATTTTAAATTCAAGGTGGTTCCGGTTGGATCCTGGGGTGAAATGCTGGAGCGGGCCCGCGCCGGAAGCGTTGATGTGATCAGTGCCGGGCAAGAAACTGAGACGCGCAGGGAATTCATGACATGGTCTTCCCCTTTTTTGAATCTGAAAACAACCATTATCGTCAGAAAAGAGCTGACAGGAGAGCTGTCTCTTGATCAGATGAAGGGGATGAGAATCGGAGTGGTCCATCAGTATGCCGTCGGAGAATTCATCCGGCAGTACTACCCCTATTTGAGCATGATCGATGTGGCCAACCCTTTGGAAGGCATTCGTAAAGTGTCTTTTGGCGAGTTGGATGCCATGATCACAGAGGTTCCCAATGCCCTGTATATCATTGAAACCGAGAAAATCACCAATCTGAGGTTGGCCGGGAATACCGGGTTTGAACTCAATCACGGCATGGGCATCAGAAAAGACTGGGACACGTTCAGCCGTATTATTGAAAAAACCCTGGCATCCGTTACCCGGGAAGAACATGAAAAAATATACCGACGCTGGGTAAAGCTGGATACCCAGAGTTTTTATCTGACCCCGACGTTCTGGTATTCGATCCTGGGGACTGCTGCATTGGTCCTGCTTGTCATCGGTTCGGTCCTGTTTTGGAATATGGAACTCAAACGGCAGGTGAACCAACGCACAGAGGCGCTGCGGTTCAATGAAATCGGCCTTGAGGCGTTGCTGGCCCTGAATGAGCAGCCTCACAACTCAATCCAGGATATTATTGAATTTGCTTTTCGTCAGATGCTTGAACTGACCCAGAGCAGTTTCGGGTACCTGACCCTGGAGGATCAGGATGGGGTGACCTATGTCCTGGATTCCTCAAGCCCGGGTTCCGGCCAGGAGTTTTATACCCTGGATCCGGATGCCGGATTTACAGACAGCACCAAAGGGTTGTGGGGAGATGCTGTCAGGCTGGGCAAACTGGTAATTTCCAACGATTATCTCATGTCCAATCCTGATTTAAGGGGGCTGCCCGAATCCCATCAGCACATCACACGGTATATGAATGTCCCGATTTTTAATGAGGGTAAAATCGTTGTGGTTGCCGGTATGGGAAATAAAAATACCGACTATACTGCTTCGGATTCAAGGCAGCTCAGCTTGCTGGCCCACGGGATGTGGCGGTTGATCCAAAGGAAAAAAGCGGAACAGGCCATGCAGAAAAGTGAGAAACGGTTTAATGACCTGGTGGAGTATTCCCCTAACGGGATTGCCATTATTCAGGATCATCAGATCGTTCATCAAAATTCAAACCAGGTTGAGCTGATCGGGGATCTGAATCTGCTGCAGCCGGATCAGGACCCAAGGTTTCATCACGATGATCTTGACAAGGTCAAACAGTTTTTTGATCAGATTGTGACGGATGATCTCAAGGAGTCTGAAGTGGCCTTCAGGTTTTTTAAAGAGAAAAAGGCCGTCAAAGAAGAAACCATGAAATGGGTGGCCTGCATTGCCACGCCCATCGACTATAATGACCGGGATGCGTTCCTGCTGATTTTTATTGATATGACAGAAGAGCGAAAACTGCAGCACCTGTTGACCATACAGGATAAAATGGCATCCCTGGGCCATGTGTCCGCCGGGATTGCCCATGAGATCAGAAATCCCCTGTCCGGGATCAATATCTATATGGATACCATTGAAAAGTTTTACCGGGATCCGGATAAATCCGACAAGACCGACTCATCCATCCAGGCCATACGGTCTGCATCCCATAAGATCGAAATGGTGATCCGGCGGGTGATGAGTTTTGCCAAACCCTCAGAACCCAGATTTGACCGGATCAATATGAACAACCCGGT
>CAZLNA010000263.1:0-3885 GCA_964560485.1 uncultured Desulfobacula sp.
ATACCCAGCTCTTTATACTGTTTCAATACCTGACGTTTGAGGGTTCCGGGGTTGATTTCCAGGGTGACTTCCGCCCGGGGATTAAAACTGAATTTTCGTTTCAGCGATGTGATAATCGCTGACAGCTGATCCGGGGTCAGGACAGAAGGGGTTCCTCCCCCGAAATAAAGGGTTTGAATCGCTTGGCCCTGATCTGGCAGCAGGGAAATCTCATTTTCAAGAGCTGCCAGATAGGGCTGAAGGATTGACAGATCTGTGATGGAATAAAAATCGCAGTAACCACATTTGCTTTTGCAAAAAGGGATATGGATGTAGATTGATACAGCTTCAGACAAAGCGTTTCATGAGATCGTTGACTAAGGTTTCCACATTTTCAGGGGTCACGCCGTACTGACGGCAGACCTGTTTGACCCGGTCGAGATGAGGACTGCGGCCCATCTCTTCAGGTCCCCTGAAAAACCCCATGCGCCGGCCCACCTGATAGACAATCTGGTCCTCGGCAGGCAGTGCGAAAAAGCCGTCGATGATACCGATCAGGCGCTCTTTGTCTTCGGGCAGTTTTCCATTGATGGTTTCAAACAGGTTAAGAATATGGTCACTTTTGACAAACGAATGAATCCCGTCAAGGCTTTCGATAAAAAGCCTCAGCTCTTTGGCCATCATGATATCAGAGGGTTTTTCAAACTCCCCCCGTCTTGCCTCAACCGCCAGAGCTGTTCCCTGGGTAATTGCCAGGGTTCTTATCCTGATAAAATCAGGATTGATACTGTTCAGTGCAGAAGCGCTTTCCATTGCATGCTCAACAGAATAATCGATCCCGCCCAGACCGGGCATGATGTATTCGGACAGCTCCATGCCGGCTGCCTTTACCCGGAGCCCGGCCTTGATGTGCGTGGCCTTGTCCGCCCCTTTCCGGACCCGTTTCAAAACCGTATCCGAACCGGATTCCATGCCCACATGAATCCGGTTAAGGCCGGTCTGGGCCATTTTCTTAAGATTTTCTTCGCTGATACGGACCAGTGTGTGACTCCGTGCATATGATGTGATCCGTTCGACCTGGGGAAAACAGTTTCGAATGTGAGACAGGATCTGAATCAGGTCTGCGGGTTTCATAATCAGGGAGTTGGCATCCTGAAGAAAAATCGACTTCATTCCGGACGCATACCAGTTCATTGCAGCATTAAATGCGACCCGGTCTTTTTGTTCAAAACTGTTGTAAAGGGAAGAGACTACTTCCTGATCAGTAAAACCGCCGGGTTTTATGATTTCCGGAATCCGCTGAAGATAGGTATGCACCAGATCGATGTCACGGATGATATGATCAACAGGCCTGAGTGAAAATTTGCGGTTTTTATAAATCCGGCAAAATGTGCAATGATTCCAGGGACAGTTTTTCGTCAACCGGATTAAAAGGCTGTATGCTTCGCTGGGCGGACGGATCGGTCCCTGCTCAAATCCGGCGTACGCCCCTTTTTGTTCTTCTGTCATGGGAATAATACATATCGTATTTTCATCTTTTTTACCAAGAAATTTATATTTTCGAAAAAAAAATCCCTTGAGCCGATACCCTGGATATGAAAAACTGAATTCAGGTTTGATTTAAGGGAAACAAACAGGACTGCGCCATGATGATCAATAAAAAAATGTTTGGCCCGCTGTCAGAAGAAACGACCCGGGTAATTCTTGAATGCATCTCTGACGGTGTTTTTACCATTGACTACAATTGGGAAATCACCTCTTTCAACCGTGCGGCTGAGGAAATTACCGGTATTTCCAGGGAAGAGGCCATTGGCCGGCACTGCTGGGAAGTGTTCAGGTCAAATATGTGTGAGCAGGATTGTGCCTTGAAAAAAACCATGGAAGAAGGCAGGCCCTTTATCAGTACCGCCTCCTACATTATCAACAATGAAAAAAAACGGATCCCCATTACTGCGTCCACATCACTGCTCATTGATGAACAAGGCGAAGTCATCGGCGGCGTGGAAACCTTCCGGGACCATTCCCTTGTCGAAGCCCTGAAAAAAAAGCTTTCCTCAAGGATAGAAATCTCCGACATCATCAGCAGGTCGGATGTCATGACCCGCATTCTGGACATATTACCCCAGGTGGCCCAGTCTGACTCTTCTGTGCTGATTGAAGGGGAGACCGGTACAGGAAAGGAATTGATGGCAAAAGCCATCCATGACCTGAGCACCAGAAAAGGCAAACCCTTTATTGCCATCAACTGTGGCGCCCTGCCCGACACCCTTCTTGAATCTGAGCTTTTCGGCTATAAAAAAGGGGCCTTCACCCATGCAGTAACAGACAAGCCCGGACAATTCGGCCTGGCCAACGGCGGCACCATTTTCCTGGACGAAATCGGTGATACCAGTCCTGCGTTCCAGGTCAGCCTGCTCAGGGTTCTCCAGGAACACGAATTCACCCCCCTGGGCGGTATCAGGAAAGAGAAGACCGATGTGCGGATTCTTGCAGCCACAAATAAAACCCTGTCAGAACTGATTGAAGAAAACCGATTCAGACAGGACCTGTTTTATCGCATCAATGTGGTCCACCTGACCCTTCCGCCCCTCAGGCAGCGGATGGAAGATATCCCGTTTCTGGTGGAACGCTTTATCAGCAAGCTCAATATCCTGAAATCCAAACAGATCCAGGGTATTGACACAGAGGTCCTCCAGGCGCTCATGGCCTATGACTTCAAGGGCAATATCAGGGAACTTGAAAATATCATAGAACATGCGTTTGTCCTCTGTACCGACGGATACATCAAAAGAGAACACCTCCCTGACTTCTTATCCGGCAGTGACAAAACGCTTGATATGGGGACCAGAGATCTGCTGACCCAGGCCCACATCCAGATGATCATGGATGCCCTTGAACGGAACGATTTCAACCGAAACGCAGCTGCAAAGGATCTGGGCATTCATAAAAGCACCCTCTTCAGACGGATCAAAAAACTCGGGATCCAGCTATAGCAGCATCCTGATCAGTTAAGTGGCGCTGCGTTCTCATTCAAGCAGATACAACCCGCTGGCGCGCGCAGGGGTCGCAAAATCAGAACCCTTTGATAGCCGCAGGTTGCAAACATGCGCCCCATAACCGCCTGCCTGCCGGGTCCAGCGGTGTGGAACCCTTTCAGGCCGGCCCGGTCATCGCTCACAACTGATTCAGGTGAATTGGCATACAATATGCTGTGATTAAGTCATTTAAATCTTAACCCTTGTCGAATTGAACAGGAGAATAAAAATGGAAAAAGTTGCAGTTGTCGGATGCGGATCATATATGGATCAGGGATACGGATGTCCAGGAGAGTGGCGATGCCTCAAGGCAGCGTCCCAGGGGGATGGAACCTTTGAAAAACCGGTCCATGTCATTGCCTTTATAAAATGCGAATGTCCGGGAAGGACGGTTGTTCCAAGTATCGGCATGGCCACCAAGCTCTCTCAGATCAAGCCGGATAAAATCCATTTAAGCTCCTGCCTGGCCAATGCGGTCCCCGGCTGTCCCTATACCGGTGCAAAAGACCTTGCTGCCATTATCGAGGAAAAAACCGGAATCCCTGTGGTAGAAGGCACACACGATTATCACTGATCAACTGGAACCCTGAAACAAAAACCCGGACGCTGTCTAAACACAAAAGGAGACACTGATGGCAGAACCTGTGATTTCGTTAACGTACAAAAAAGAAAAAAACCGTTTTCTGGATGCCGTTAAAAAACTGCTGCCGGACGGCGGCAACCTGAATGCCTGCCTGACCTGCGGCGCATGCGCATCCGGATGTCCGGCAACAGGACTGGACGGCATGGACCCGAGAAAATTTTTACGAATGGCTGCACTCGGCATGGATGACGAAATCAAGGCCTCAAACTGGCCCTGGATGTGCACTAT
>CAZLNA010000264.1:0-3852 GCA_964560485.1 uncultured Desulfobacula sp.
TGCCAAGGGTCCTTGGCATATTCGGGTTGATCTCCGCAATCACGGTTCGTGCGCTGAGAACAGCGGCCCGGGTGATATCCACAGATATGCCGAGGCTGACATAGCCGTGTTCATCGGGCAGCGATACCTGTACCAGTGCCACGTCAATGGGGATGCGGCCGGATGTAAAAAGCCCTGGAACCGATCCCAGAGGAATCGGGATGTAATCGGCTTTTCCGTCCTTGACCGCCTGTTTGGTATCTGATCCCACAAAAAAGACCCGGTGCTGAAACCGGGTCTGGGGCTTGCCATCTTCCAGGGCGATGGCGCCGTCTGTGAGAAAATGGATCATCTGAATATCGCTTTTCCCAGTGGTAAGGCGTTCAAACTCGGCTACCAGATGTCTGGGCGTGGCACAGGCTGTGCCGATATAAACCCGGTCTCCGGGCCGGACCGATTCAAATGCGGTCTCAAGATCCACGTATTTGGCTTTAAGTTCCTCGGAAAAGGTGTCGATCAGGCTCTGCACCGGATCCTTGTCCTGTTCAGCATCCTGATTAAAAAAGCGTTTCAAGGCCTCAAGTTTCATCATTTTGGACTCCTGATGGTATCGCTGAATGGTTCTTTTTTAAAACGGGTTGTGCCGCGCTACCGTAAAGCACCGGTAGGGTTCTGGTCCTGATTTATCATCTCTGAAAAGGGGAACAGGCGCTGAACAGCATCAGGATCAGAAAAATGAACAACGGTTTTGTTAAAGAACCTGTATCAGGACTTTTGAATCTTGTAAAGCCGGATTGTTGATCAAGTAGGGCTGAATCAGGGTGATGGGTTTCAGAATATTATCCAGGACCGGGCGCGGTCGGCAGGTAGGTTCTTGCGCCAATGTAATGCCTTCTGAAATATGGATTGTCCAGAGCGGCAATTTTGACGGTCCGTCCTTTTCCAGGGGCATGAATGAACTGGTTGCGGCCGATAAAAATGCCGACATGAATTGGTTTTTTCTCTTTTGGGGAAGAAAAAAAGACCATGTCGCCGGGCAGAAGATCTTTAAATGGAACCGGTCTGCCCTGCCGGTACAGGTGTGCAGACTGTCTGGGAACAAGGATCCCGGCCCGGTCATAGGCATATCGGACAAGGCCGCTGCAGTCAAACCCGGAATCAGGAGATGTCCCGCCCCATCGGTAGGCCGTTCCCACACTGCTTACAGCTGCCCTGACAATGGTCTGCCTCAGAGCGGAAAGCCTGCCTTGGGTCACCTGAGAATCTGCCTGAAGGTCGAGGTTTGATTTTCCCGGCGGAATATGGGACTGGGGGATTGGCGGATCTGCTGCACATGACCCAAGCAGCAGTGCTGCAGCCAGGGTCAGAAAAACAGCCTGCAGACTTCCCGCTTTTCCATGGGTCAAGAAGCGGATCAGGGTGTGTTCCCGGAAAGCGAAAGCTGACCTTCCTTTGCCACACGGATCAGCGGGTGAAAGGTGCCGGCATCAAGTTTGGCTGTGAAACTGTAAGTCAGGGTTTCCCGCTGCTGGTTGCGGATCAGGTCGGTGACAAACCCGATACTGCTGAAAAGATCAACTGCTGCGTTCAAGGTGACATCACCTTCTCCATACGCCTCGATCACCGGCAGTTTGTTGGCCACGCCGGTCATGATTTTATGACCTTCAAGTGCGATGGTATAGGCAATGCCTTTCAGTTCCAGGGGGGTCCGGTTTGGATTGACAATGTGCAGCCCGATTTTAAAGCGGGGCAGTACCCCGTCCGTGGGCAGCGCTTCAAACGAGGAGATGGTGACAACCGGCGTCTCATACCCCGGCTGGATGGGAGCGCAGCCAACGGCAAAGATGCTGATCAACACAAAGAGTGCAGCAAGATGTTTTCGGGGCATGGGTTATCCTATCATATCCACCAGGGTGCCGATGGTATCTTCAAACGTGGCAATCACTTTGGCATTTGCTTTGAAGCCGGTTTCAGCAGCAATCTGGTTGGTCATTTCTTCGGCAATATTGGTGTTGGACAATTCCTTGAGTCCGCCGTCCGGATCCACGGGGTCTTCCACAAGGGGGCCGGGTGTGTCAATCCGGGTGATCACCGATTCTACCTGGCTGTTTTCCCCTTCTGAATTGATGGCCCGGCTTTTTTTAAAATCATCTGATAAGGCGTTTGCCACATTGTTGGCGCTGACAGCCATCTGTTTTGAAAAGGCCTGCAACGCTGAAACATTGCTCTGAATGGATGCAACCATGGGTATCACTCCTTATTAAGGTAAAACAGGTGAATAATTTTAGAGCAACAATCATGCCAGCCGTCGGCAGTGGATTGGCTGTTTTTAAAAATGGGCTGCTTGACCTTTAATGCCGGATTTCATACTTCAATTAAACAAAAACCACATAGAAATTATGTCGGTAATTCCGGGTTCAAACCTAACAAAAAATGTCATAAAAGGCAAATTTGGTCGATGCGGCAGGCAGCCGGGTTCAGACAGCGATCTGAAAAGAAGCGGTATCGTCTTCGGGAAGCGTGTTAACCTTTTGATAAGAGTCCGCCGCATCCTTGAGATTGCCAAAGGCCGTATTTTCCCTGGCAGCGGCCTGCTCCTTGGCCTGAAGCATCATCAGGTCGGAAAGGGCTTTGGATGCATTGGTGGTTGCCTGGGAAGCGACTTTCATGTCCTGGGAAGAGGGGTTTGCCGGTGCAAGTGCGGCAGTTTTAATCTGCCGCATTTTCTGGAGCGTGGCCTCAGGATCACCCGGGATCGGGGCCGTGTCAATGGACACTTCACCGCCCACAGCATAGTTGCGCCCATCCGGGCCGCGTTGATACGTGAACGTGGCACCTGAGGTGATATACCGTCCGCCGGCAGCCACATGCGCCATCTCATGCTGTCTCACTTCCCGGTCGGTCTGTTTGAGTTTTTCAAGGACCCGCAGTTCCTGATCTGTCAGTGCCTCTTCTCCGGCCAATGCCTGGCCGGCAGTCTGACCGGTTGTCTGCGAACCGGTTTCCTGCTGGGCCTGGGAAGGCTTTTCAGGCGGCTCACTACCATTGACCCGGGGCTGGCCCGGCTGTGCCGGTCCGGCCTGGGCAGAGCCCTGGACATGGGGCTGAAACTGCACAGAAAAAGGGGAATATGTGATCGCGGATATCTTCATGACTATAAATTTTTCTATTCTTCCTGAACCACTTATCGTCAGCTCAGTATAAATAGTTGAGTACAGTATGGCAATAAAAAAATGAAAAATTAAAATTGACACTGTTTTTAAAAAACTGTATAGTCTCAGATCGGTTTTCTGGATATTGGTTCTGGATTCATTACTGGCAAAACAGCAACTCAAGGATGTTTCTATGGCGCGACGGGCAAGCATTTCCAGGAAAACAAAAGAAACACAAATCTCCATCACCTTTGATCCGGACGGATCAGGCTCAGCAGATATTTCCACCGGGATTCCTTTTTTTGATCACATGCTCACGGCATTCACCGTCCACGGAGCCTTTGATCTTGAAATCAACGCATCAGGGGATCTTGATGTCGATTTTCACCACACGGTTGAAGATATCGGCCTGGTCATGGGTCAGGTCCTTGCCAAAGCACTTTCTCAGGGCGGGGCCACTGCCCGTTTCGGGGACTATTGTGTGCCCATGGATGAGGCCTTGTCCCGGGTCACCATTGATCTGTCAAACCGGCCGTACCTGGTGTATAATTTCCCGGATAATTTAAAAGTCAACGCACCGTTTGATGCCTATCTGGCCAAAGAATTTTTTCAGGCGTTCAGCGTTCAGGGAGCATTCAACCTTCATATCAACACCTATTACGGTGTAAACGAACACCATGCCCTTGAATCTATTTTCAAGGCATTCGGAAGATCCCTGCAC
>CAZLNA010000265.1:0-3844 GCA_964560485.1 uncultured Desulfobacula sp.
GGCTCGGACTGTCCCATCTCTGCCTGAAGCATCTGGACCAGATGAGCGGCGGGGAACTCCAGAAAGTGGCCATTGCCCGGGCCCTGGTCCAGGAGACCGGCCTGCTTTTGCTGGACGAACCCACTTCCAGTCTTGATCTGAAAAATCAGGCCCAGATCCTTGATCTGATCCGGCAGATTGTCAAAAGCCACCAGATGGCGGCCGTCATGACCATGCATGATTTAAATGCAGCCCTGCGGTATGCGGATCGATTCGTATTCTTAAAGGATAAAACCATTTTTGCAGCTGGTAAAATCGATGAGCTGTCACCGCAGATGGTGGCAGATGTCTATGGTATTGATGTGGAGATCCTTTACCATAAGGGGTGTCCTGTTGTTATCCCGGGCCGGCCCCAAAAGGCTGCCTGAAAGACCGGTCTGGATTTAGCCTGTCTCTGTCTGCCGGGTTGTTGTATATTAAGTGAATTGATACAGGCGGACATACAAAAATGGACAAGGAGGGATGATGGCTGAAACCGGCAGGGAAATGACCTGGAATGTAAAATTTTCATTGATCACCAACCCCAATGTTGTCAAAGCCTGGCTAAAAGCCATGCTCTGGACCTATCTGCTGTGTATCGGTTTTCTGGTGCCAATGTTTGCCGGAACCGGAGAATGGGATGCGATTCCGCCGATCATGCTGATCTTTCTGGCGGTCTGCGGCGGGATTGCCCTGCTCGGGCTTCTGGTCATGCTGGTTATTCTGGGAAACCGGTCTGAGGCGCAATTTTCACTATCACCCCGGGGGGTCGTATATCGCTGTATGGACCGGAAGATCAAAACCCTTTCCCGGATAGCCGTTGTCAGCGGCGGTTTTTTCGGCAGCCCTCGAACGGCCGGTGCCGGTCTGATCAGTATGTCACGGGAAGAGGTCAGCCTGGAATGGCCCATGGTGGCCAATGCCGTGTTTGATGAAAAACACCATACCATCCGGTTGAGAAATTCTTACAGGGATCTGCTGCACCTGTATTGCACCAAAGACAATTATGACTCGGCAGAAGGTATGGTTCGTCATTATATGGCGGCCTTTCCGGCAGCCGCACCGGTTCAGAAAACCCGGCCGCCCTTGCGGGGTATCGGCATAAGTCTGTTGGTGTCTGCCGCCTGCCTCCCGCTCTATGCATTGACGCAGATCATGGATCTCCACCTGATGGCCGGCCTGCTGATCACCGCCTTTGCCCTGGCCACGGTCTGGATGGTTCCGCTGTTCGGCTGGGTGGTCCTCCTCGGTGAGGGTTACGTCATCGGCTGGATTGTTGTTAAACTGGCCGAGACCCGGACGTTGAAACTGGTTAACACCTACAGGTTCAAAGGGTATGAAGTCCTTGATGCGGGTGAGTGGATCGTGTTGCTGCTTGCCCTGGCAGGAATGGCTTATCTGGCATGGCTCAGCATCCGGGCCATCAAGGGCAGACTGGTGCCGGTACTCATGCAGGAATAATCCTTTCAACGTCTTCTCCGGTCGAAAATATCCGTTCTCATTAAACATAGGTGCGGTTACGGCTTGACAAAAAGCGTTTGCATCCATTAACGTGGTTTTGCGGTAAAAAAAGAGTGAAAATCTGTTGATTTCTCATCTGCCGCCGACAGTCCTGCACTGCTGCGGCGCGATGCCGGTAAAAATCGTTTAAAAAGGATGCTGTCCATGACATCTCAAAACTGTTCCAAATGCATGAATCCACTTGATTCCAATGATAAATTCTGCCCGGGCTGCGGTGCGCCGGTCCAGGAGGCTTCCTCTGAGACCCGGCACATTCGTTCCACCGGTACCTATTCGGGAAAAATGACCCAGTCCGGCACCGGCTTTTTCAAGCGGCTGCTGTATATTATTCTTGGTGTTGTACTCTTGGGCGGGGGCGCCATCCTGGTCTGGATGCTCATAGATCCGGATGCCGGGAAAAAGCTTAAGAATCTTCTCGATTACCTGGGGGCCGGCATTGTCATCCTGATTTTTTTCTGGGTTTTTTTTACCGGGAAAAGAAAACGCCGGTCCGGGTCCAATCGGGACGATTATGACGGTCATCATGATGGTGACGATGATTTTGGCGGGGATGATGATTAACGTGTAACGCGGGGTTGGAATTATGCCTTTTTGTTCAAATTGCGGAAATGAGTTAAAAGAAAATGCATCTTTCTGCAGCGGGTGCGGAAACCGGATCGGAGTGCAGGCTGCAGGTGAATCAGCCGCTTTGTCAGGGACGACTTCTTTTGATGTCATTACCCGGGAGCGCCTTCAGATGATTAAGGTGACGCTTGAGAATTCAGCTTTCCGTTATGAGGCCAGTGCCATGCACTACATGCATGGCGACCTGGAACTCAAATCAAGTCTGCCCGGAGTGGGCCGCCTCTTCAAGTCCATGATTACCAAAGAGAAAGTGATCAAACCCGTTATCAGCGGAACCGGCACGGTATTCCTCACACCGTCGTTTGGTGAGTTCACCGTGCTTGATCTTGAAAACGATGAATGGATCCTGGACCAGGGGGCATATTATGCCTCAGATATGGGAATAGAGCTTGGGGCGTTCACCAACAAAGCGATCAATGCCTTTTTTTCCGGCGAAAAATGGTTCCAGACCATCGTTGCCGGCACAGGCAAGGTGGTGATCACATCATCCGGTCCGCTTGAAACCATTGACCTGGCAAATGACAAGCTGGTGGTGGACGGCAGTTTTGCCGTTGCCAGGACCTCTGGCGTGGAACTTAAAGTGGCCAAGGCGTCAAAAGGGATTTTTTCAAGCGTGCTGTCTGGCGAGGGTCTGGTCAATACCTTCACCGGTACCGGAAAAGTTTTGATTGCGCCTGTGGATAACTATTACAACACCCTGGTCCACACGGTTCGAATGATCAACAGCCATGTGCTCAGCCTTAAACAATAAACAAAGCGTAAATATTTTTCAGAACTGGAGTGTGTTATGCGCCGTTTAGCTGGCTTCAGCCTTTCTTTTTTCTTTTTATTCACCCTCAATCTTTATGCATGGACACCGGGCCTGATGGAGGCGGCAAAAGCAGTTGCAGATGGAACCGCCACCAAGGCCCAGAAAGTGATGGTTCATGTGAACCGGGCTGAAGTCAGTCGGATGGCGCTGAAAAACCGCCAGTTTCAGAAAGATGTGTTTCCGAAAGTGGAAAAGGCCTTTAACGAAACGAACCGGGAGGATATTCAGCGAATCGCTGAAAAATTCGGGATGCAGGCAGATGCCAAGGTTTCTCAAAAAGGGCCGAACCCGGGTTCAGATACAGATGTGGCGGTCCGCCCCATTAACCCGTCTGAAGAACTGACACTGGAGAAGATCAGGGCCATGGACGATTACCATGAGGAAATGCTCCGCGCCCGGTGCAGGGAAAACGGTGTTCCATTTAAAAAATCCGAAATTGATACGGATTTCCTGCCGGATCCGGATTTTACCACAGACTCAGAGTTCAGAAAAATTGCAGATTACATCAACCATGTCAAAGGCGGGACCGCTTATGAAAGCCGGATGGCGGCCAAAGCAGAAATCAAACTTGGCCAGGGGAAAAAACTGACACCGGCTGAGGTGGCGGCCTATAACAGTGAAATGAAGCTTCAGCAGAAGCGCAAGGTGTTGAAAAACAAAAAAAATTTTCAAGACCTGGCCAAAGCGAAAAAAGCCGGTAACCTTTCGGCAGTTCAGGACATTGAGGCCAGGATTCAGTTGAACCAGTCCCAGCAGGGCAAATACACCCAGCGGGTCCGCCGGATGAATGATACCCTGCGGAAGGAATACGGCATGGATCCCCTTCGCAGGAACATCACCGGCGCGGACGGTGCCATGGACCTGATCGAA
>CAZLNA010000266.1:0-3836 GCA_964560485.1 uncultured Desulfobacula sp.
CCCTGGTCCTGGTGCCCGGGTGTATGATGATCTGTCATGACCTTGAATCACTTTTCAGATCAGGTGTCGGAACTGCCGGTCATCCGGCGGCCGTTGACTTATAACCCAAATCAGATTATGGTTCTGAAAACCGGACATCATTGCAAAAAATGGAACCAGATACCCGATTAAGAGTCCTGATCATTGAGGACCATGCAGACATTGCAGAAAACATTTCCGACTGCCTCACGGCTGAAGGGTGCATTACCGATTTTGCCATGGACGGTATCGGCGGCATCCATCTGGCCGTGACCCAGCCGTATGATGTCATCATCCTTGACCTGATGCTGCCGGGCATGGACGGGATTTCCCTCTGCCGGAGCCTGCGGACCCAGACCCGTTCGCAGACACCGGTGCTCATGCTGACGGCCCGGGATACGCTGTCAGACAAGCTCATTGGTTTTGATGCCGGTGCTGACGACTACCTGGTCAAACCCTTTGAAATGGACGAACTCATCGCCCGGGTCAAAGCACTGGCCAAACGCAACCGAACACAAGGGGCTGCTGTTTTAAAGGTCAATGACCTGGCAGTGGATACTGGCCAGCGGACCGTCCGCCGCTCAGACAGACGCATTGAGCTCAATCCGTCATGCTTCAAACTCCTGGTCTGCCTGATGGAACACCACCCCAACCATGTCCCCCGGGCCGAACTTGAATTTCATTTATGGGGAGATCTGCTGCCGGGCAGTGATGCGCTCAAAAGTCATATTTACCTGCTGCGCCAGAAAATTGATAAGGATTTTCCAGTCAAGCTGATCCGTACCGTACATGGCGTCGGATACAGGATCGGGGGACAGGATGCTTAGAAACAGCCTCAGGTTCAGGATTCTTCTTGCCTTCTGCATTTTCTGCCTGATCACGGGCACCACCTATACCGGCTATGTGATCATGACCCTGATGGGCAGTGAAGATGCGATATTCAATCACCGGGTCTCACTGGAAATCAACGATTATCTCGCCCGTCATGCCCTTGATCCCAAAACCCCTCTGCCCAGCTCCGCCTATATTAAAGGATATATCGGCACCTCCGGACTGTCTGAGAAGCAGCTCAGACTGGTTGCCCAGCGGACAGACGGTGTGTTTGAGTACGAAGACCTCGATCTTCATATCGGCATTGCCGCCCTGCCCGGCAGAACAGAAAAACTGTTTATCTTTTACAACACTGAAAACCTGGAGATTCACGGCAGCAAGCTGAAAACCATTCTTCCGCTCATGGCGGTCTCCATTTTATTTTTTCTGATCCTGGCCATCGTCTTCAGTCTTGTGGTTTCCGGAAAGGTAATCCAGCCGGTCATCCGGCTGGCAGATATCATCCGGGCATCTGACCCGGCCCGGGCCAGATGCGGTTTTTCAGATGCATTCTACCATGATGAAATCGGATTCCTGGCCCAGACCCTTGAACACTATCAGGCCAGGGCCGGCCAGGCCATTGAGGAGGAAAAACGGTTTGCCTCAGATGTCAGCCATGAACTGCGCACCCCGGTGACTGCCATTAAAGGTGCCCTGGACGTAATCAAACGGACATCTGAAGGAGAGTCAGACAATATACTGCGGCCCGTTGCCAGGATCGACCGGTCAGTCAGGGATATGGAAAACCTGATTGAAACGTTTTTAACCCTCAGCAGGGCGCAGGGCCAGCCCCTTGAAACAGAATCCTTTGTCCTGCTGCCTGTGATGCATGATATCATCGACCAGAACCGCTATCTGCTGCGCAACAAAGAGGTGGAGGTCACGGTGAACGCAGACCCGGACCTGGCCATCACAGCACCGCCCCTTTATTTCAGGATCGTTGCTTCCAACCTGGTGCGCAATGCCTTTCAATATACACGCAGCGGGACCATCACCATTGATCTGGGAAAAGAGCAGATCAGCGTGACAGACACCGGTATTGGATTTTCCTCTTCAGTCCCGGCTGACCATAACCGGTCCAGGGATCCTGCTCTCACGTCCAAGGGTTTTGGGATCGGACTTTCCATTGTCCGCCGGCTCTGTGAAAGAGCCCAGTGGCAGCTGGAGATTTCAGGCCATGAAGGCAGAGGCACGCGTGCCTGCCTGAAGTTCAGATTGTAACACCTGTCAAAGGCTTTGCGATCACATCTGGCCGAGCAGAAAAGCCAGGATGGGAATGATCAGAACAAGCAGCCCGTTGGTAAGCAGCCAGCAGGCATTGGCAATATCGATATCGAGCCGGTAAATGGTGGGCGGAACCATGGCAATAAACCCCACTGGCATGGCAGAGAGGATCATCACCACCTTGAGCGGCAGTCCGCTGTCAATATTCCCCAGGCCGAGACCATACCCTATGCTGACCACCAGAAAAGGGACAATAACAAACTTGATACTGCATATGATCAGGGCAGGTTTAAAATACTGCCTCACACTGGAAAACTGCATGGCCATGCCGATGGAAACCAGAAGAAGCAAGGCGGCCAGCGGGATCAGGATGGCGTTGATATCTGCATAGACCTGCGGGCGCTGCACACCTGAAAGGTTGAGCAGGAGACCGGTCATGATGCTGAGTACGGCTGTGACCACAAAAATATCAGTGGCAGCAGAAGCCAGGCGCCGGATAAAGGGACGATTCCCGCTGGCATCATCACTGAAGGATTTGGCAATGGGAAACCCCACCGCATAATAAATCAGTTCTTCAAATAATTTATAAAACGGCACCAGGGCAAACCCTTTTTCCCCTAAAAAAATAAAGCAGAAAAGGGCGCCCAGAGAGCCGATATTGGTGAAACCGCCGCAGACGACAAAAGATCCGGTCTGTTGACGGGAAAGTTTCAAAAACCGTGATCCTGCATAGGCGGTCATACCGCCGCAGAAAAGTGCGGTGACGCCCAAAACCGGCATGGCCGCGATCTTGATGTCCTGAATGTTGGCCACCCAGGTGGCCCCGAGGATGGCAACGGGGTTCAAGACCAGCAGCGCCACCCTCTGGAGCATTTTCCGGGTTTTTTCAACAGGAATGCCAAGGTTCCGGCGCTGGATGGCGAGCCTGAAACAATAGCCCGCCCCCATGCCGAACACCACCAGAACAAGAGAGAAGATAAGCCTGGCCATACCAATACCTATTGTTCAGCCAATGTTGAATTCTATCAGGCCGGTCCGAATTCCTTGATAATGGCATCGAGCACTTCATCGGACATGCCATAGCTGTGTTCTTCACCCGGAAAGACACCGTCTCTGACTTCTTTAGCATACTGGCTGAAGGTTTCAATCATCAAATTGCCGACGTCTGCATACTGTTTGGCAAACGACGGGGTGAAATTGTCATAAAGACCCAGAACATCCGGGGTTACCAGAAGCTGACCAGAGCATTTGGGGCCGCCGCCGATGCTGATGCTGGGGATGGAAAGTTTCTGGGTAACATAATCTGAAAGCTTGGTGGGAACCGCTTCAAAAATGATGGCAAAGACACCTGCTTCCTGGAGGGCCAGCGCTTCTGAAACGACTTTTCTGGCTGATTCCATGTCCCTGCCCTGGGCCTTGAGACCGCCGAGCGTGCCAACAGCCTGGGGATGAAGGCCCACATGGCCCACACAGGCAATGCCCATTTCAACCACAGCTCTGGTTTTTTCGATATGGTTGTGCGTGGCTTCAAATTTCACAGCATCCACTTTGGCCTCAGTTACAAACCGGGCAGCATTTTTCATGGTGTCTTCAATGGAGTACTGAAAAGAACCAAACGGCATGTCCGCAACAACCATGGTCCGGTCGCAGGCCCTGGCCACAGCTGCGCAATGCAGTACCATCATGTCCATGGTGGCGGTCAGGGTGTTGGGATGGCCGTGCAC
>CAZLNA010000267.1:0-3831 GCA_964560485.1 uncultured Desulfobacula sp.
TCTTTTTCGCGGTGCATCCAGGACAAGCTGCTTTAATGCGGCAGTGTTTCTGGCCCGCATCCATTTTTTCTCAAACCTGGGATCCATGACAATCTGGGCAATGGCTGACAGCGCCTGGAGATGGAATTGTCTTTTGTCTTTTGATCCCATTAAGACAAAGGCTGCATACACACCAGGCTGTTCAGGCCTGAATAAAATGCCCTTTCTCGCCCGTGCCACGAGCATGGCAAACTGGTTTTCCCCTGGGATGATAATATGGGGAACCGCCAGACCGGGAGCCAGAACCGTGGTGGCTTCCTTTTCCCGGTCCATGAGCATTTGTTCGATTTTTTGGGGCGGTATTGCGAGAATTTCTGCCATCATCTCTGAGACCTGGTGGAAAAAGAGTTCTTTGGTCATCTGTCTGTTAAAATCATGCACCAGGCTTTTGTCCACCAGATCATCAAACAAATCCCGGGCAGTGCCAGACGGACTGTCAGGCTCCCCCGGGTCCGGAACCGGCTGAATCTGCGCCCCCCCCTGCCGGAGTTCACTGGGGACGGCTTTTTCAACCATATGGGTGAGCACTTCTGACGGATCCGCGTCAAAACGCAGGCTCATTTCCTTTAAAGAAGAGGACGATCCCATCAGCGTAACAAGATCTCCCGGTTCAAGCCGGGTAAAATCATGCGGGATGAACAGAACCCCTCTTCGCCGGATGGACATGATGATGGTATCAAAGGGAAGGCGCAGGTCTCTCAGGGCCAGCCCTGCCAGCTGCGGGTTCTGAATCCGTATATCAGCAACATTCCGGTCTTCATGCATTCCCATGAGCAGGGAGGCTGCGGCCGGTGACCGTACAAAGTGATCAAGCAGGCTGACAATGGCAGTGGAGGGGTCAACAATCAATACCCCGAGTTCCTGAAATTTTAAAAACTGACTGCGGTCATTGAGCCGGGCAATCAGGGTCTGGGTGCCAAAATGTTCGTATGCAATTTCGCAGACCGCATAATTTTCCGGATCCGTCATCATGCAGACGATGGCGCCGGCCTGATCACAGCCGGCCTCTTCCAGCGAGGTTTTGGAAAATTGAGCCACTTGAACCCTGTGGATATCAACCGCTTCTGCCTGCTGTCTGCCCTTTCCGCTGCTGACAAGCGACACAGACCACCCCCTGGAAGCAAGAGAAAGCGCCAGTGCATGGGCCTGGCCGTCATTGCCAAAGATCATGGCCTTAGAATTATCATCAGTGCTTTGTGTCTCCGCCCTGGAATGGGCTTCTCCCATCCATTTAATCGCCAGTTTGAACAAGGGCGGCCCCACAATCTGGTTCATTACAATGATGGAAATAATGATGGTTGCAAACGGGCCGCCCCATTCCGGGAACTCCACCACCACCTCTTTTGCCAGGCCCAGCCCCACCCCGGCCTGGGTGATATAGGCCATCCAGGAAACTGCGTTGTGCCGCATCGGGTTGCCTGCCAGGATGCCGCCGATAAAAGAGCCGCAGAAGATCGCCCCGGCCCTGACCAGAAATAATAAAAGAGCCACCGGCCAGGTCTGAACGAGCACATCCAGGGCCAGAGACGCACCGGTCAGGGTAAAAAATGCAATATAAATCGGCAGGCTGATGTCTGCCAGAATTTTTAAAAATTCCGTGCGGAATCCACGGGTATTGGCCACCCAGAAGCCTGAGATCATACAGATGAGCAGGGGTTCCAATAAAAGCTCCACCCCGACACGGGAATCGGTTGCATGACGCAGCCAGCCCGAAAAAAGAAAGACCCCGTATCCGGTCATCAGGATGGCCCCGGTTTTGACGGCTTTATGGACAGGAACCCGGAGTGCGAGAAGGATGAGTCTTGAGATCAGGGCAGCCATGATAAAAGAAAGAACCAGCTCCAGGCAGAGCAGCACGAGCAGGCTTAAGTTGGGCTCTATCCCTGTAATAAGGGCATCGGCAATGGATGAGTTAATCGAAAAAAGAATAATGACCACCACATCCATGATGATGGTGACACCGAGTACGGTCTGGGTAAACCGGCCTTTTGCCCGCAGCTCATTGACCACGGCAATGGCAGAGGAAGGGGACCGTGCCACAAGGATGGCGCCGGCCAGAATCGACACTGCAGCCCTGGCCAGAGGCGGCATATCTGCCATAAACGGGATAAACGGGGAAATCAGAAAAAGGGTCAGGCTGCCGATTGTAAAGGTGGATGCCACCAGCCCTGCTGTAATCCATGCAATGCTTTTGAGCCTGTTTTTCAGCTCTTTGAGATACAGCTCTCCCCCGGCTGAAAAGGCAATAAATCCGAGCGCGATTTCATCGATAAATCGTAAATGCGAAAGCGCTTCTTTTGAAATCAGATCAAGCAGATAAGGTCCGGAAACAATACCGGTGAATAAAAACCCGCTGATCAGAGGGAGTCCGGTTCTCAAAAGGCTTTGGCCCATCTGCCGGGCAGCCATGGCAATAATGATAAAGCAACTGCTGAAAATCAGGATATCCATTTGCACCCTGTACCAAACCGGTATCCGTTATAAGATAATATATGGAACCGTTCTACGTTTTTTTCGGACAGCACTCGTCAGTATCAAATATTCTTTCACTCTCTGCTGATTTTGTAAAGATCTGTCCGGAACGTTTTTGTGGAAAAAATCTCATAAATCATCACCTTTTTTTCTGTTTCATAAATTTCCCAAAATTTCGATAACTGCCGCTGCAAAAGGGGATTCCCGTTCTTTTTCCCTGGCCTGAATTTTGCAGGGTTCAAGTCATGTTCTTTTGATATAGAAACACGATTAATACTTGTACCTGTTAAGGAGGGTTTATGAAAAAACTATTGTTATCGATTTTAATACTCGGCATCTGCAGCCTTGCCCAGGCCAGTGTCATCACCATTGATTTTAATGATCTTTCTGCCGGAGATGTGGTGACAGACCAGTACTCTTCCTCTGGTGTGGAATTTGCCTTGCTGAATACACCGGCGGGCTATCCTGCCGGACCCACTGCCGGAGCTATTTCCGGTGACGTTTACGACGGCGCTTCCGGCATGGCCCTGATTCCGGGCGACGACCTGAATGATCCGTTTTATGACATGGAAATCCGTTTTGCCCAGACCATTGATTTTTTCTCTTTCTCTGCCTACGACTCTGATGAAGCCTTTTCTGCCATTGCCTATCTCGGTGACGCTGAAGTGGCCACACTCAATTTTTCACCGGGCAGCAATTTGCAGCGCTACGATATCATTTTCGGAGAAATCGGCGGTGCCCAGCTTTTTGACCGGGTGGTGCTCGACATCACTGAAGGGCAGCAAGGCTCTGTTCTCGGAGGACCTGAATTTTTTGACAATCTCTCCTTTAACCAGACATCCGCTGTTCCTGAGCCGTCCACACTGATTCTTTTTGGTATCGGCACCCTTGGCCTTGCCGGTTTCAGCAGAAAAAAAAATTAAGCATTATGACCGGCCTGTGAATACAGGCTCTTTCCAGCAAAAGGGGGCTTTTAAAAAAGCCCCCTTTTTATTGTGATTTCAGTTTAGAATTTCACGGCAAGGCGGAAAAAGAGTTCATTGAGTTCATCATCTGAACTGCCTCCGGCCACGGTTTCATCTTCGCGGTGACAGACCTCTCCCATCAGGCAGCAGGCAAACAGTATTTTATTGTTTACTTCTTTCCTGCCATTCTTCAAATTTCACCCAGATCACAGCACCGAGCTCAACATCTTTTTCTGACCCTTTGAATGTCATTTTTTTATCTGATGTTGTCAACGCTGCAAATCCCCACCAGCCGGCTTTGGGCGCACTGTAGGTAAAGACACCGCTGCTGTCAGCTTTGATTGTCTGAGTAATC
>CAZLNA010000268.1:0-3823 GCA_964560485.1 uncultured Desulfobacula sp.
TCAGCCAGGACGTGACCATGGTCGTCTCCCTGATGGCGGCCCTGGACACAGACGAACTGGATCAAAAATGGAAGACCCATCAAGCCCTTGCCAAGCAGTTTGACAAACTCCAGAAAGCAATTCTAAACGGCGCCACCTTTAAATCAGGGGTGGTTTTTCCCGCCAAAGACGAAGAACTCAGAAAAATTGTAAAGAATGCGGCCAAATACCATAAGGAAGCTTTTCTGACAAGTTTTGATACCATCTACGATCAGGTGGGAAAGAAACTGGCGGCCGAAAATTATGATTATGATCTTCTGGATACTATTGATGAAACAACCATGGAGATCGGCCAGCAGCTGGACAGCCAGCTGGACAAAGTGGTCGCCTCTGCTCAGGATGCCATTGTCCTTGCCGAACGGCATGCAGATGCGGCTAAAAACGCGGCCCTGAAAATAGTGGTCATTGTCATGGCCCTGGGTGTGCTTGCTGCTGTCCTGCTCGGTTTTATATTCACCAAGATCGTTGTCAAGCCGGTGATACAGGCTTCAGAACACACCAAAGTGGTGTCCGGCGGGGATTTCACCCGGTCGCTTGAGATCAGCCGGAAAGATGAAATCGGAGATATGGCCGCAGCCATTAATTCCATGGTGGAAGGGCTGGCATCCGTATTCAGGGATATCACCGGCGGCGTGGGGACATTGAACCAGACATCCAATGAGATGGCAGACATTTCTGTTGAACTCAAGGGCCATGCCCAGGATATGTCCGACAGCTCGGATGCGGTAACCGCCTCCAGTGAGGAGCTGAACCAGCGGCTCTCTTCCGTAACCAGCCTTTCCGAGGAGTCATCCGCCAATCTGGACATGGTCTCCTCTGCTGTCGAGCAGATGACTTCGACAGTCAATGAAATTACGAAAAACACGGGCGAGGCCCGTTCTATTACGGATGCTGCCGTCCAAAAAGCAAAAACCGCTTCTGAAAAAGTCAATGAACTGGGTGTTGATGCCAGAGAGATCGGTCAGGTCACCGATGTGATCGGTGAGATTTCGGGGCAGACCAATCTGCTGGCCCTGAACGCAACCATTGAAGCCGCCCGGGCCGGCGAGGCCGGAAAAGGATTTGCCGTGGTGGCCAATGAGATCAAGGACCTGGCCAACCAGACAGCGGATGCGGCAAAGAATATCAAGATCAAGATCGACCGGATCCAGAGCTCCACGGACGGGACCGTGACCGAGATCGAAGGAATTTCCACCGTGATCGACGATGTGAATGCCATTGTATCCATCATTGCCAGCGCCATTGAAGAACAGTCCATCACATCCCAGGAGATCGCATCCAGCATCACCCAGGTGGCTGAAGGCATTCATGAAACCAACTCGCATATTTCCGATTCATCAGACGCGTCTGCAAAGATCGCCTATGATGTGTCCAGTGTGAACGAACGGTCCACGCAGGTCTTTGATTCCAGCAGAAAACTGGCTGAGAACGTCGAAAAGCTTTCGGACTTTGCCGGCCGGCTTAAAGAGGTTCTGGCCAGGTTCAACGTGTAAA
Organism: uncultured Desulfobacula sp.; assembly: GCA_964560485.1. Taxonomy (GTDB): domain Bacteria; phylum Desulfobacterota; class Desulfobacteria; order Desulfobacterales; family Desulfobacteraceae; genus Desulfobacula. The sequence continues at coordinate 1,534 of CAZLNA010000268.1, forward strand.
TATCAAATTCAGTACAGATTTAAACGCCTGATTTGTCCTAAATTTAAGGAAGAAATCAGGCGTTTTTTTAAAGCAAATTGCTGACTGCCTAAGTCAGGGCATAGAACCTGTGGAAATCAGGTCCTGAATCTGGTAATTATCATCATAACCTTGCGCCCGTGGTCAGTTTGGCTCCCGGATAGAATGGAATAAGAAAGTTAAAGCGAAATGGAAATACTGGCACACTCCCTGGATGAACTGACACAGCAGTTTAAAGCCGGGTATAAAAAAGGCAGATACCATGCCGAGGCCGTATACCGGGAAATATTTAAGAACGGAAGGACGAGTCCGTTTGAGGCTGCAGAATTAACGGCCTCACCTGCGTTTGCAGATAAGCTTCAGGACAGGATATCTGTTTTTCCGGGCCGGGTGACCGAGACCATAAAAGACGGCCGGCTGGTCAAGTTTATCACCCGCCTGGTCGATGGGTTAGAGATAGAATCGGTGATTATCCCCATGACCAATCACCAGACGTTATGCGTGTCCAGCCAGGTTGGATGCCGGATGGGATGCCGGTTCTGCCAGACAGCGAAAATGGGGTTCAGGCGGAATATGGCCGTACATGAGATAACGGGGCAGCTGTTTAATGCCCGGTTTACCCTTGGAGCGGATATTAAGAATATCGTTTTCATGGGTATGGGAGAGCCGTTGGATAATTTTGATTCCGTCACCCGGGCCATCCGGATCCTGAACGAACAGAAAGGATTCAATATCGCCCTGAGGCATATCACGGTATCCACGGCCGGCCTGGTAGACAAAATAGACCGGTTTGGCCGGCTCGGGTTTAACAAGGTCCGGCTGGCTGTGTCGATCAACAGCGCGGATGACACGGTCCGTTCCCGATTGATGCCGGTAAACCGGACCTGGGCACTCCCACAACTCAAACAGGCACTGTTGAATTATCCGCTGCCGAATAAAAGAGGCTGCTTCCTGTTTGAGTATATTTTAATAAAAGGGTTAAATGATTTACCAAAAGATGCTATAAATCTGGCTGAGTTGATTAAGCCCTTGCCTGTCCGACTGAACCTGATACCCTGCAATCCTGTTGACGGGTTTAAATATGACTCTCCCGATGATTATGACATGCACGCGTTTGCCGACATCCTTGAGAAAAACGGCATATTTGTCATCAAACGCTGGAGCAGAGGCCGGTCCGTTTCTGCCGGCTGCGGCCAGCTGGGAAATAAAAACCTGGAGGGCCGGACCTGATTTCTTGAAGGGCCGGCAATTATGCTTAAATGTGGCTTAAATTAGGCAGAAGATGAATTATACAGAAGAAAAAAGCAAGGCCGGGGAATACCTGAGGCTGGCGCTCAATTACATTGCCAGGCACAATCTGCCGGCCAATCCTGTCAACTATACCGTCTGGTATGAGTATGTTTCCGGAAAAAATGCCAAGCTAAAAAAAGCCATTGATTATTTTTTTGAAACAGCTACGCCGCTAAATAAAGTCAAGGTGGAAGGGCTGTACCAGAAATATGTGGCAGACGGCGACCGGATTATTATCGGCAAGCTGCTGACCAAGATTTCCCTGATGCTCAAGGAGATCACCGGCCACGTTTCCGAGACCGAAGGCGATATTGCGGGAAGTGGAAAAAAACTCGAAGCGCTCTCCGATGAAATATCACAGGCAAGGGATTATTCAGACATCCGCAAAATCGTCGATAAAATGATTGTGGAGACTCGCAGGCTTGTAAAATCAGGCCGTCGACTGCAGAATCGGATGAAAGTGTCTTCCGAAGACTTAAGGCAGCTCAACAGAGAGTTGGAAAAGTCCCAGCAGGAAGCCCAGACCGATACTCTGACCGGCCTGATCAACCGCCGGGGGCTTGAAAAGAGATTTGAGCTTGAGCGGATACGGGCCAAGCAGAATGATGCTCCCTTTTCAATCATCATGGCCGATATTGATTATTTCAAAAAAGTGAACGATAAATTCGGCCACCTGGTCGGAGACAGCCTGATCAAGGGGGTTGCCGGGCTTTTGAAATCCCACATCCGGCGTAATGACATCGCCTCCAGGTATGGCGGGGAAGAATTTTTAATCCTCCTGCCTGAAACCGGCCTGGACGGGGCCGCCGCAGTATGTCGGAAAATCAAGGCCAGTCTGAATAAAAAAGAGTGGAAACTGAAAGAAACCGGTGAAACCATGGGAAAGATATCCGTTTCCATGGGCGTTGCAGAGTACCGTCTGAACGAGCCTGAAAATGAACTGGTTCAGCGGGCCGATGATGCGCTTTACCTGGCCAAGGAC